>JAEUHO010000175.1 GCA_016795345.1 Planctomycetia bacterium
CGCTCACCGAGGCCGCCGCCCGCTGCGAGGACGCCCTCGCGTCCGGCGACCTCCCCGCCGCGTCGGCCCACGTCCAGGCGCTCCTCGACGCGCTGGCGACCGCGGCGCAGGGCTGAACGACGCCGCCCGTCGCTCGGCGGCGGGCCCCGCGACGCGAACGCCGGCCGGTTCCTCTACGTGCTCGCCCGCCCGGCTCCGTCGGGCGATCCGCGACCCCACGGGACGCAAGGCCCGTTCGCCGTCGGGCCTTGCGTGCGAAGACAATGGCCGCCGGGCCTCGCGTGCGAGCGCACCGGCCGCCGGGTCCCGCGTGCCCATGACATGGCCGGCCGGCGTCGCGTGCGAGCGCACCGGCCGCCGGGCCTCGCGTGTCGACGCACGGGCCGCGGGTCCTCGGGGTGGGGGGCGGCGTCGCGTTGCCGCCGTGGCCCGCCGTGGCCCGCCGTGCCGCGCCGTGCCCCGCCGCGCGCCGTGCCCCGCCGTGGCTCGCCGCGCGCCGCAGCGTGCCGGCATGGGCGTCCGCGTGCGCCGTTGCCCGCCGCGGGCTGCGACGTGCGATCGCGCCGCGCAGGTGCCCGTCCGCGGCGCCCGGCTCACTCGCCGGGCGGCACGCCCTCCGCGCGGAGCCCGTACTCCTTGATGCGGCGATACATCGTCGCCGCGGAGATGCCGAGCTTCTCGGCGGCCTCGGCCGGCGAGCCGCACGCTTCGAGCGCGCGCTGGATGGCCTGCCGCTCGAGGGTCGCGAGCGGCACGATCAACGGCTCGGGGGCGGGGGCGCCCGCGACCCGCGTCCCGGTGGCCGTCGTGGTCGTCGGCGCGGGCGCGACGACGGGGGGCGGCAGCGGCGCGACGGGGGACGGCGGCACGTAGGGGGCGGGCGCCGCCGGGACGGGCGGCAGGGGCACCGCCGCGGGGGCCACCGGCGCGCTCGGGCGCGCGACCTTGGGGTCGGCCTCGAGGTCGGGGGGGAGCATGGGGGGCGTCAGCACGGGCCCCTCGTAGAGGACGACCGCGCGCTCGACGACGTGGCGCAGCTGGCGCACGTTGCCGGGCCACGGCGCCGTCTCGAGGCGGGCCAGCGCGTCGGCCGCGATGGTGTGGAACGACTTGCCGTGGACCGTCGAGAGCTCGTGGAGGAAGTGGAGCCCCAGGCGGCCGATGTCGCTGCGCCGCTCGGCCAGGGACGGCAGGACGATCGGCACGACGGCGAGGCGGTAGTAGAGGTCGAGCCGCAGGCGGCCCGCGCGCACCTCCTCGAGCGGGTCCCGGTTCGTCGCGGCGACGATGCGGACGTCGGCCTTCAGGTCCTCGCCGCCGCCGACGCGGCGATAGACCTTCTCCTGCAGGAAGCGCAGGAGCTTCGACTGCAGCTCGATCGGCATCTCCCCGATCTCGTCGAGGAAGAGCGTGCCGCCCTGGGCCTCGCCGGCCGCGCCGTCGCGCTTCCGCTCGGCGCCGGTGAACGAGCCCTTCTCGTGGCCGAAGAGCGTGGACTCGAGCAGGTCCCGCGGGACGCTCGCCATGTTGAGCGCGACGAACGGGCCGGCGGCGCGGCGGCTGCGGCGGTGCAGCGCGTGGGCCACGAGCTCCTTGCCCGTGCCGCTCTCGCCGGTGACCAGGACCGTGACGTCGGTCCGCGCGACGTTGCGCAGGATCTCGTACACGGTGCGGATGGCGGGCGACGCGCCGACCATGCCCTCGAACTCCGTCTCGCCGCCGTCCTCGTCGAGGCGGGCGAGCCGGCGCAGGAGCCCGCCGTGCTCGACGGCCTTCGTCAGCGTCGCGACGAGCCGGCCCTCGTCGAGGGGCTTGCCGAGGTAGTCGAAGGCGCCGGCGCGCATGGCGGTCACGACGTCCTCGACCTCGCGCCGGCCCGTCGCCACCACGACGGGGGTCGCGGGGAACAACCGCGCCACGTCCGGCAGCAGCGCGAGGCCGTCCACGCCGTCGAGGTCGCGGTCGAGCATCACGACGTCCGGCTTCGACGTCGCCGCGACGGCGGCCGCCGCGGCCCACGACGTGGCCGACGTGGTGGCGAAGCCGTGGCGGCGGATCAGGTGCTCGGCGATCCGCAGGAACGCCGGGTCGTCGTCGACGAGCAGGACGCGGGGCAACGTCACCTCCCGGCCCCCGGACTCGCCGCGGGGCGCACGGCCGCCCCGTCCTCGGAGTCGAGGCGCCGGTTCCACTCTCGCAGGAGGGTGGTGACCGCGTCCAGCACCGCCGCGACCGGGCGGCCCCGGCGGCGCGCCGGCCGCCGCAGGGCGTCGGCGCGGGCGGCGACGATGCCGACGGCCCGGCGCATCTCCTCGCGGTCC
>JAEUHO010000205.1 GCA_016795345.1 Planctomycetia bacterium
CACCTGACGGGGGGCAGCGGGGTCTTCAAGACGGCCGTCGCCGCGCTGGTCCAGCAGTTCTTCGGCAAGGGCATGGACGCCCGCCACCTCCCGGGCTCGTGGTCCTCGACGCCGAACGCGATCGAGGCGCTGGCCTTCTCCGCGAAGGACGTGATCGTCGTCGTGGACGACTTCGCGCCCAGCGGGGGCTCGGGAGCAGCGGGGAAGCTCCACCAGGCGGCCGACCGGGTCTTCCGCGCCCAGGGGAACAAGGCGGGCCGCGGGCGCTGCGCACCCGACGGATCGCTTCGGGCCACGCGGGAGCCCCGCGGCCTGGTCCTCTCGACCGGCGAGGACGTCCCCCGCGGGGCGTCGCTGCGCGCCCGATTCCTGACGAGCGAGGTCGCGCCCGGCGACGTCGACCGCGAGCGCCTGACCGCGGCGCAGACGAGCGCCTCCGCCGGGGACTACGTCCAGGTGACGGCGTCGTTCGTGAAGTGGCTCGCCCCGCGCCTGGAGACCGTGCGGGCGCGACTTCCCGGGCGCATCGAGGAGCTGCGCCAGGTCTTCTCGCGCGAGGGGCGCCACCGGCGGGTCCCGGGCCTGGCCGCGGACCTCCTCTACGGCGTCGAGGTCTTTGCGGAGTTCAGCCGCGACGGAGGCCTCATGGACGAGGCCGGCGCTGGCGCGCTCCTCGAGCGCGCGCAGGCCGCGATCTCCGAGGCCGTGGTCGCCCAGGAGCGCGAGCACGACGCCGCGGACCCGGCCCGGCGCTTCCTCGCCCTTCTGCGCTCCGCGGTCACCTCGGGCTCGGCGTACCTGACGACCGCCGACGGCGCGATGCCCGAGCGGCCCGAGGCGTGGGGCTGGCAGATCGCGAGCGTCGAGTCCTCGCGGGACGGCGAGAAGACGCGCTGGATCCCGCAGGGCGTGCACGTCGGCTGGGTGGACGGCCGCGACGCCTACCTCGACATCGAGGCGGCGCTCAAGGGAGCGCAGTCGGTGGGGAGCGCGACGGGCGACCCGATCTCGCTTCTGCCGGCGACGCTGGCCAAGCGGCTCAAGGACGCGGGGCTCCTCGCGAGCACGGACCCCGACGGCCGCCACATCGAGGTCCGGCGCCGCCTGAGCGGCGCACGGCGCCGCGTCCTCCACTTCTCGGCCGACACGCTCATGCCGCAGGACGACGAGGCGCTCGAGGCGGGGACGCCGCCCACCCCGTCGTCGCCCGTCGGAGCTGCGCCTTCGCCGCCTTCGAGCCCGCCCCGGAGCGAACTCCTGTGAGCCCCGCCGCACTCCTCGCCCGCGCCCGGGGCCTGGGCATCCGCGTCGCCGAGGAATCAGGAGGTCTGCGCGTCGAGGGGCACGCGCTCAGCGACGACCTTGTGGCCGAGATCCGCGCCGCGAAGCCGACGCTCCTCGCGCTGCTGCGCCGGGAGGCTGCCAGGGCGGTAGAGGCCGACGTGCCCAACCCCGCGCCCCCCGGTCCGCCCTGGGACCGGCGCGCCCCGTGGAGCTGGACAGACCCGGCCAACACCCCCGAGGATCAGGCGATCCTCCGCGCGATCGAAGGGCGCGACGGCGCGCCGTCGACGGAGACGCGGCCGGACAAGGCGAGGATGTCCTGCTACGGCTGCGGGACGCGCGACTGGTGGCGTGCCCGTCATGGCGGCCACCTCGTCTGCCGGCGCTGCCACCCGCCCGTCCCTGGCGCGGAGCTCGCCGCGCTACTCGCGGTCGCCGGCGCCGCAGGCGCGAAGGAGTGCGCGTGATCGCTCCGGCGCCCCGTCCCCGCGACGCGGACGAGATCCCTTCGCACGACTCTGTCCCCCGCGAGCGCGCGGCGGTCGCGCTGACGGCCGCACTCCCCGACCTCGTGACGCCCGCGATCCTCGCCGCGGCCGTCGGCATGACCCCGCGCGCGGTGTGCCGGCAGATCCTCGCCGGATCCTGGGGCCCGTACACGCGGCTGGGGCGGAGGCTCATCCTGCGCCGCGACTCGCTGCTCGCGGCACTGGCCGAGCGCGAGGTCCACGTGGCGCCGCGGGCGCCCGTGCCGGTCGCACGGCCACCCGCGTGGGCCTCGCACCTCCCTCCCCCGCACCCGGGGAGGAGGCCCGCATGACGCCCGATCGCCGCCTTGCCCGACGCCCGAAGTCCCGAGACGGGCGCGAGATGTGGCGTCCTCGGAAGGGACTTGAGGTGTTGGCGAGGACGAGCGTCAGTGCGACGACGCCGCGAGCGAGTGCCCGACGGCGCCCTGGAGCAACGACATGAGCAAGAAGAGCAGGCACCCTGCCCCGAGGTCGAAGAGTCCCAGCGCGAAGCAGCGCGGGAGCACCGCAGAGGCGGCGGCGAAGGACGCCGCGGCCCCCGCGACGACGAAGGCGCCCCGGACGCCGAGCGCCCCGCGCGAGCGCGACCCTCGGCTCCCCAAGGCCGGGACCGTGGTCCAGCGGGCCTGGCACGGGAAGACGTACGAGGTGACGGTCGGCGGAAGCGACTTCACCTTCAAGGGCGCGTCGTACCGGAGTCTCTCGGCGCTCGCGAAGGAGATCACGGGCGCGGCGTCGATCAATGGCGTCGCGTGGTGGGGTCTCGCGTCCCGCCCTGCGCCGAAGCCGAGGGCCAAGGACGCGAAGCCCGAGACGGCAAAGGAGGCCTCCTAGGCCACAAGAGCCCTGCGACGGGCCGGGACGCCACACGGTGCCCGGCCCGCGCGCGGGGCGCACGACGATGAGAACCCGCACCACCAAACCCTCCGCAGCCGCCGCCGGCCGCAGTGAGTTCGGGATGGTCTACCAGACCCCGGGCCGCCGGACGTTCTCGGTGGACTTCGTCTGGAAGGGGCGCCGCGTCCGCAGGGCCGGCGGATCCACGTACGCCCTGGCGGACCAGAAGCGCCGCGAGGCCCGCGTGCTCCTGGAGCGCGGCGTCGAACTCGAGGAGGTGCTCGGCCACGTCTTCGGCGACGCCTGCGGTTCGCTGCTCTCGTTCGCGGCGGCGACGACGAAGTACCTGGAGTACGCACGGCTGCGGAAGCGGCCGTCCTCGATCGCCGACGACGAGTACCGCCTCGCCGCGATCTCCCGCGCACGATGGGCCTCGAAGCGCCTGTCGGAGATCAAGCCCGCCGATCTGCTCGCCTGGGTCGAAGGGCGGCGCGAGGGCCGCGAGGTGCAGCGCCTGCGCAAGCGCCGGCCTGGCGAGACGATCCCGTCCTTCCGCAAGGCGCCCGACCGCATGGAGCCGAGGACGCTGCCCGGAGCGAGCCCGGCGACGGTCAACAAGGACCTGTGCCTCATCAGCGCGCTCTATCGCTGGGCGATCCGGGCGGGCCACGTGGAGGAGAACCCGGCGCGGAAGGTGGAGAGGCTCTCCGAGAAGGGGCGGGCGAGGGAGACCTACCTGACGGGAGCGGAGGCCCGCGCCTTCGTCGAGGCCTGCCCGCCCGCGCTCGCGCCGCTCGTCGTGACTGCGCTCAACACCGGGTGCCGTCGCGGCGAGCTCCTCGCGCTTGCCTGGCGCGACGTGGACCTGGAGCGACGTGAGATCGTCATCTCCGCGGCGACCGAGAAGACGGGGCGCGGGCGCGTGATCCCGATGACGACCGCCCTCCACGGGCTCCTTGACGACCTTCGCTCGCGCCGCCCGCTCCCAGCGCTCGACGGGAGCGACCGCGTGTTCCTCGGCCCCGACGGCTCGCCGCTGAAGGTCGGCTCGCTCCGCGGCCTGTGGGAGCAGGCCATCGAGGCGGCTGGGGACGGGATTCCGCTCTCGAAGCGCGAGTCCCTGACGTTCCACTGCCTGCGCCACACTGCCGCGAGCCTGATGGCCGCCGCCGGAATCCCCCTGCTCGACATCGCGCGCGTGCTCGGACACAGCACGATCTCGGTCACGATGCGCTACGCGCACTTCGCGCCCGAGAGCGGGCGCAAGGCGATGGCCGCGCTGGGCGACGCCCTCGCGCCCCGGGGGAAGAGCGAGGCGGTGGCGGCACGGTGAGTGCCCCTCATGTGCCTGGCCTCTGCGCAGCGGAGGGGCGGGGCTTGTCACGCTGCGCACCGACCTGCGAACATTGGGCGTGAGCGTTCATCCCTGCCTCGAAAACGCGAGCCCCTTCGAGGCGAGGAAGGCGTCCCACTCACCGACGCACTTCTTCGCGAGGTCGAACGCTTGGAAGACACGCGCTCCGAGCGTGTAGGTGATCTCGACTCGGGCGGCTGGCACCCGTCGATTCGCATACACGACCGCGAACTGGTCGTTGTTCTCGACGTTCTCGTTGCGGCCGTCGAAGGCCTCTTGCATCGCCTGTACGAGACCGGCCCTGTCCGTGCCGAGGGGCAAGGTCAGGACGAACTTCGCGTTGACTGCGATGAGCTGCGCCCCCGAGCGCGGGGCTTTCCGATCCTGGCCAGCGTGCTTCTCCGAATTCGCAATGTCGGCGGCGATCGGAAGGTAGGCACATCCGTTCACGTAGGCGTCCACTGCAGCTGCGCCAGCCTTCGGCGTCGCAGCGACTCGGCTGTCCTTGCCAAGCCAGTCCTTCAGGTGCCAGCAGTCCGCGAACGTCGCTCGGGCGGCGTCTACCGGGTCGTCGCCAAATCGCCCGACGTGCGCCGCGTCGGTGGCGAACTCGCCGATTCGCTCGATGCCGCGCCAGATCCGGCGGTACTGCTTCTCAGCGGCGTAGTCCATCGCCCGCGAGCCTACCGACCCCTGCATCCGAGTGCATCCAGCGGCATCGCGGAGGCGTCCGTCTGGCCAGGACTCCGGCCGTGAGTGCCGCGCCGCGTCCCCCATCGCGTACGCGCCAGCCGCCGCAACTCGCTGCGCGGCCTCACGGATGCGCGGGCGGTCGCGGCGCGCCGCAACGCCCGCCGGGCGGCCACAGCGACATGCACGCGCTGCCTGCGGCCATCAGGCACCGGCTCCGAGCAGACGCCTCGCGCCCCGCCGCATCCGCAACCCTATCGCTCGACGGGCGGAATCTCCTCCCAGCCGCCGCCGACGTGCAGCCGCATCAGAGCGTGGCACTGGCCGCACTTGTAGTCCGTCCATGCGTCGGGATAGCGGCGACCTTGCTCATCGACCTTGGTCGCCCGTGCGCCTCCCACGTCCTTCAGAGTCCGCCAGCGACAGCGCGGACAGCGGCGCGGCAACCACCGCTCTTTCAGCATCAGCCCGAGCCCGAACAGGAAGTACGCGGCGACGACCGTCAAGACGATCAGAACGGCGTTCACAAGCCAGGACATGCCATGAGTCTAGTCGCGGCACCCGTCCCGTTCTTCGGCGCGGCGTCCCCCGCGTGCCACGACGCACGGGGCCCCACCGGGCGCGCGGGTGGCCCGCACGCGGGCGCTCACCCGCAGGGCGGACGTTCGGCCGGCTGGCGTCCCCGGCGGCCTGTCCAGCCCGATCCGCATCTCCGTTCTCGTGGCGTCCCTGCCCCCCACCGCGACGGGCGGGTGGGTAACTGGGTGTGGATCTCGCGGTCGGTCCCCGTCGGTGCCGGTCGCTCGGGGTCGGTTGGCACGGGGGGCCCCGCGATCGCGCGGGTCGCGGCCCGTTCGCCCGATTCGCGCGTATGCGCGCGAACGGCGGCCGTAGGAGATGGAGCCCCGGGTGAGATTTGAACTCACGACCCCCGCTTTACGAAAGCGGTGCTCTACCGCTGAGCTACCAGGGCTTGGACTGCAGCGAGCGGGGGATTCTAGGGGCCCCCGGCCCACCCCGAAAGAAGCGGGCAGACTGCCCCCCGGCGGCGCCGCGGCGGGGCCCCGGGACGGCCGGGAGGGGACCGCCACCCCCCCACCGCCCCCCGCAGCCCCCCACCTTCCCCCCGCGCGACCGCGCCCCGGCGACATGGGCGGACGCGGCGTCCGCACGTCAGGAGGGCGCCGGGCCCGCGACCTTGCGACCACCGGTGCCCCGCCGATACCGTGGGTCCCGGGGTGCCCTTGCGTTCACCGTCGATCCTGCTGATCGCCTGCGCCCTGGCCCTCGGCGCCCCCCTCGCGGCCGGCGAGCCGCCCGCGGAGGCCGCGCCGACCGCGCGCGAGGCCGCCGACGCGGCCGCCGCCGCCCACGCGAAGGGCGACGCGGCCGCGCTCCGCGCGCTCGCCGAGGCCGACGCGCCGGA
>JAEUHO010000249.1 GCA_016795345.1 Planctomycetia bacterium
GGGTGGTGGACACGACCGGACGCGCCGGCCGGCGCGGGGCCCGCGCGGCCCGGCGCGCGCCGGGCCTCGCGGTCCCACGGGTCCGACCGCCGCGGGAAGGGTGGTTCGCGCGCCGTCGCGCAGCGACGCCGGCGACGGGGGTGGGGCGAGTCGCCGCGTGCGGCCCGCCGCGCCCGTCAGGCCTTCGCCTGGAGGTTCGCCTCGGCCATCCACAGGTCCTTGTCGACGGCGGCGGCCATGCCGGTGAAGAGGTCGGCGGTGACCGCGTCCCCCCACTTGTCCGTCGTGTCGATGGCCGCGCGGCAGCCCTCGGCGAACGTGGCGAGCCCCGCGACGACGGCCTTCAGGTGCTCGGGGCCGGAGACGGCCGACGCCGGGAAGCCGGGGATCGTCGAGGCCTTCGCGACCTGCGGCATGCGGCCTTCGGCGATGCCTCCGAGCGCGACCGCGCGCTCGGCGAGCTCGTCGGCGTGGGCGAGCGCGTGGGCCGCGAGCTCGTCGAAGAACGCGTGGAGCGCCTGGAAGTTGGGGCCCTTCACGTTCCAGTGGGCCTGCTTGCTCTGGTGATAGAGGTCGAGGGCGTCCGCGAGCCGCGCGTTCAGCAGCTTGACGGTCTTCTCACGGGTGGCGGCGGGGAGGTCGTTGCGGGTGGGGTGCATGGACAGGATGCTACGCCCCCTTCAGGGGCCGTCGGCGCTTTCTTTAGACAGAGTCTAAATCGGACGGTCGAGGGTCGGGCCTCGCGTCCGCTCGGCCGTCGGATCCTCGGGCGGGCCCGGGGGCCTCCGGTCGATGCGCGCCCCCGCCTCCAGGCGGAGATCGCGCGCCCCCCTCGCCCGCGTCGCGTCGTCGAGCGAGCGGCAGGCCTCGAGCGCGGCGGCGGCGCGCGCGCGGTCGTCGGAACGCGCCGGCGGGCCGGGCCCGTCAGTGCCGGAAGTGCCGGTGACCCGCGAGGATCATCGCGACGCCGTGCGCGTTGCAGAGCGCGACGGCGGCCTCGTCGTTCTTGCTGCCGCCGGGCTGGATCACCGCGCGCACGCCGGCGGCGATCGCCGTCTCGAGCGCGTCGTTGAAGGGGAAGAACGCGTCGGACGCGAGGACGGCCCCGTCGAGCGAGCGGGCGCCCTCGGCGGCCCACCGCTTCGCGCGGTGGATCGCGAGCTCGGTCGCCTCGACGCGGCTCATCTGGCCCGCGCCGACCCCCACCGCCTGCGTGCCGACGCCGACGACGATCGCGTTGCTGCGGACGTGCTGCACGACGCGGTAGGCGAAGAAGAGCGCGGCCTTCTCGGCGTCCGTCGGCGCGCGCTTCGTCGCGACCTCGACGCCCTTCGGGTCGACGAGCTCCGTGTCTCGCTGCTGCACCAGCAGGCCGCCGTCGATGGCGCGGACGTCGAAGCCGAACGGCGTCGGCGTCGTCGTCTCGACGTCGAGGATGCGGAGGTTCTTCCCCCACCGCGGTCCCTCGACGAGCGCCTGCACCGCCGCGGCCTCGACGCCGGGCGCCACGACCACCTCGAGGAACGTGTCGCCCGACGCGAGCCGCCGCGCCAGCGCCTCGGTCAACGGGCGGTTGAACGCGACGATGCCGCCGAACGCGCTGCGCGGGTCGCAGGCGAGCGCCGCCTCGAACGCGGCCGCCGGGTCGGCCGCCGTGGCGACGCCGCACGGGTTGTTGTGCTTCACGACGACCGCGGCCGGCGCCTCGAGCCCGCGCGCGAGCCCCCACGCCGCGTCGGCGTCGAGGTAGTTGTTGAAGGAGAGCTCCTTCCCGTTGCGGAAGAGCGCCTTCGCCAGCGAGCCGCGCGGCGCGCGCGGGTCGACGTAGAGCGCGGCCGCCTGGTGCGGGTTCTCGCCGTACCGCAGGGTCGTCGCGCGCCACGCGCTGCCGAGCGCGAGCGGCATCGGGTCGAGGCCGCGGCCCGCGAGGAACTGGTGGATCGCGGCGTCGTACGCGCTCGTGCGCGCGAACACGACCCGCGCGAGCTGCGCCTTCAGCTCCTCCGAGAGCGCCCCGCCGTTCGCCTTCAGGTCGTCGAGCACGGTCGCGTACTGCGCCGGGTCGGTGACGACGCCGACGCTGCGGTGGTTCTTCGCCGCGCTGCGGAGCATCGCGGGCCCACCGATGTCGATCTGCTCGATCGCCTCCTCGAGGGTGACCCGCGGCTTCATCACCGTGGCCTCGAACGGGTAGAGGTTGACGACGAGCAGGTCGATGGCGCCGATGCCGTGCTCGGCCATCTGCGCGCGGTGCTTGTCGTCGTCGCGCAGGCCGAGCAGCGCGCCGTGGACGCGGGGGTGCAGCGTCTTGACGCGCCCGTCGAGCATCTCGGGGAAGCCGGTCTCGTCCGAGACGTCCTTCACCGCGAGGCCCGCGGCGCGCAGCGCCTTGGCGGTGCCGCCGGTCGAGAGCAGCTCGACGCCGCGCGCGACGAGCGCCGACGCGAAGTCGACGAGGCCCGTCTTGTCGTGGACGGAGAGGAGGGCGCGGCGGACGGGGGTCGGGGGCATGGGGCGGAGAGCGTAGCGCGGGCGCCCGCACGGGGGGAGACGCGGCGCGGGACCGGGCCGCGGTCGTGCTCCCGGGGGACGCGAGGCCCGGTGGCCTGGGTCCATCCCGCCATCCGGTGCCGGACACCATCTGGCGCGTCTGGCCGTCCGGCCGGTCGTCTCCGGCGCCAGTCGCGCCATCTGGTGCCGGACACCGTTTGGCGCGTCTGGCCGTCCGGCCGGTCGTCTCCGGCGCCAGTCGCACCATCCGGTGCCGGACACCGTTTGGCGCGTTTGGACGTCCGGCCGGCGGCCGCCGGGCCTCGCGGTCCCGGACCCCTGACCGCGCCCCGAGAGGGCGGGGGCGCCGTCGCTACGCCGGCGCCTTCTGCCCGCGCAGCGACGCCTCGAGCAGGCCCGTGATCTTGCCGTCGAGGACGCCCGCGGTGTCGCCCGTCTCGAAGCCCGTCCGGTGGTCCTTCACCATCTGGTAGGGCTGCAGGACGTACGAGCGGATCTGGTTGCCCCAGGCGATGTCGCCCTTCGCGTCGTACATCTTCTCCGCGTCGGCCTTGCGCTTGTCCTCCTCGAGCCGGAGGAGGCGCGCCTGCAGCATCTGCAGCGCCACCTTCTTGTTGCGGTGCTGGCTGCGCTCGTTCTGGCACGCGACGACGATGCCCGTGGGCTTGTGGACGATGCGGACCGCGCTCTCGGTCTTGTTGACGTGCTGGCCGCCGGCGCCGCCCGCGCGGAACGTGGTGATCTCGCAGTCCGCTTCCTTGACCTCGATCTCGGCCTCGTCCTCGACGAGCGGCATCGCCTCGACGCCGGCGAACGTCGTCTGACGCCGCTTCTGCGCGTCGAACGGCGAGATGCGGACGAGGCGATGCACGCCGGCCTCGTGCTTGAGCCAGCCGAACGCGTACGGGCCGCGCACCTCGATGGTGGCCGAGCGGACGCCGATCTCGGCGCCGTCCTGGCGGTCGACCTCGGTGACCGAGTAGCCCGCGAGCTCCGCCCACCGCACGTACATGCGGAGGAGCATCCCGGCCCAGTCCTGCGACTCGACGCCGCCCGCGCCGGACTGCACGGTCAGGTACGCCGACATCGAGTCGCGCGGCCCGGACAGCAGGGCCTGGAGCTCGAGGCGCTCGGCGTCGGCCTTCAGCCCCTCGAGCACGGTGTCCACCTCGGTCAGCGCCGCCTCGTCGTTCTCCGCGACCGCGAGGTCGAGGAGCACGCCGGCGTCGTCCACGCGCGCCTCGTACGGGGCCCACGGCTCGAGCGTGGTGCGGAGGACCTTCAGCCGGTCCACGGTCTTGCGGGCGGTCTCGTTGACGTCCCAGAAGCCCGGCTCGGCCATGCTGGCCTCGAGCTTCGCTACCTCTTCGCGCTTGCGGTCGAGCTCAAAGACTCCTCTTGACCTGCGAGAGGCGGGTCCGGAGGGCGTCGAGACGGGTGCGGAGGTCGGTCGGCGTCGGCATGGGGACGTCCCCCTGGGGGACGACGGGATTCTGCGGGCACCTCCGGCCGGCGCGGGAGGAATCCCGGGCGAGGGGCGCGATGTCGCACGAAATGAACGTGCGTCGAGCCCGGTGGACGAACGGCGTCCGACGGCCGGGGACCGTGAAACACGCAACTCATTGCCCTCAAAAGACTTACGCACCATTCCTCCCCAGGACCGCATTCGGCTCGGATTCTGCTACTGTCCCGCGTCCGACCGGCCGACGCCGGTCCCCCTCCCCAGGAAGGGATTGCAAAGCACATGGGTCGCATGACGTGGTTCTCGCGCGCTGTCCTCGGCCTCTCGGCCGCGGCGTGCTTCTTGACGGCGCCGGCCTTCGCCGCCGAGCCCTTTGACAACGACGAGCTGGTCGCCGGCTCGGAGTTCCTCGCCCTCCCCGACAAGGACACGCACAGCGGCGTGTTCCTCGACCTGATCGCCTTCGGGTCGAGCTCGGTGACCGGCCCGAACGTCTTCGGGATCGCGGCGCCGGCCGAGAGCGCCACGCTGCGCGTCGCCATCTTCGACGGCAACGCCGGCGGGCTCTGGGACCAGAACAGGATCGAGAACGACGCCAACGGCAACCCCGTGCCGGACGGCTCGGTCGTCGAGTACGACCTCGTCACCGCGTCGCCCACGGCGCCGGAGACGGTCGTCGCGATCGCCGACTCGGAGAACGCGACGCCCCGTCCGGGCGCGGCGATCTTCACGTACGGCGTGGACGGCCGCTGGCAGTTCCTCTACGACGGCCCGCACCACCCGAACGCGCAGCTCCCGGACGGCCGGTTCGTCTATCGCCTGCTGGTGAAGTACCGCCAGCCGACCCCGTCGGGCAGCAACATCGCCCCGATCAACGGCTACAAGGTCGCGATCAACGCGCCCTTCGGCCTGATCCCGTTCCAGGTCGGCCAGCTGCTGACCGGCGGGTTCATCGGCGGCGTGGTGGACTCGCGCAACATGCTCTTCAACTTCCCCGGCTCGCCCGTGGGCGGTGACGAGTACTCGGTCTCGCGCGACCACTACCCGGACCTCCTCGAGCCCAGCGCGAACCTGAACTCGATCCTGAACGGCCCCGCCAACGCGCTGCCGGCCGTCCGGTACCCGAGCCCCGACCCGTTCGTGAACACCTACAACGGCTCGTTCGAGCTCGGCATCCGCCTGATCCCGAACCCGGGCCAGACGTGGGTGGACTTCGTCGAGAACCTCATCCTCGAGGAGGGTGACGCCGACGACGTGGACGACCTCTCGGGCATCAGCCCGGAGGGCATGCCCAGCCCGAGCAACGCCGGCATCCCGCCGGACGACGGCCGCGCCTACATCGACCAGCGCGGCATCGCGCACGACAACTCCGGCTACCGCCTCCCGTTCGCGGCCCAGCCGAGCGACGCGGGCAGCCCGTGGCTCGAGCTCGTGGACCCGAACGGCATCGTCCGCGTGACGCTGCTCGACCTCTCGGGCAACGTGGCCCAGGAGGACAACACCGGCGCCGCGTTCGAGAAGATCCCGGTGCCGCTCGACGGCATCCCGGGCCTCTGGACGCTCCGGATGCACAACCTCGACGCGCGCAACTCGTGGTTCCTCCGCGCGAACGTCGAGTTCAACCCCCTCACGCAGTCGCTCGAGGGTCGCGTCTACCGTGACCTCAACTGCGACGGCGACGACGAGGCCGATGTCGAGCCCGCCCTCTCCGGCCTGACGGTCCGCATCCAGCGCACCGACGTGCCGGCGGACCCGATCTTCCGCGTCACGGACGGGAACGGCTTCTACTCGGTCAACCCGATCCCGGCCGGCACGTACAACATCTCGGTCGACTCGGACGTGCCGAACATGACGTCGGCGATCGTCCAGCCGCTCTCGAAGACGGTCGTCCCGTCGGTCAACCTCAAGGACGCCGACATCGGCTACTGCGAGAAGACCTGCGACTGCGGCGAGACGGGCCGCCTCCACGAGGTGTGCTTCGAGTCGAGCGTGTGGCTCGCCGACCCGACGACGACGTCGTTCGACGTCTACGTCCGGCTCGACAAGGGCTGCGACTGCGACCCGCCGATGGTCGACCTGGCCTGCTTCGGCTACGACGGGGCGTTCCCCGGCGAGCAGACCGGCCGCAACGGCGTCCTGAAGGTCAAGGACATCAAGGTCGTCGACGGCTACGCGAAGGTCCTCGTCTGCGCCACCGCCGACCCGGCGTGGTTCCCGATGGGCTACTTCGCCGGCACGATGAAGCTGACGGTCGTCGTCAACTGCGTCGGCGAGGCCGCCTGCGGCGAGTTCTCCTGCAAGTCGCTCAAGATCGGCGGGACGTTCCCGGCCGACTGGAAGCCGCTCTGGTGCGATGACGTCCCCGACTTCTTCCTGAAGTCGTACGTCGCCTGGGAGTGCTGGCCGGACAAGCCGTGCACGGACGGCTGCGTCAAGGGCCTCGCCTGGTGGAAGACGGTCAACAAGTACGGCACGTGCGACGCGACCAAGATCGCGTGGCCGGTGGACGGCGGCGAGGACAAGCTGCTCTGCGGCAAGTCCTGGCTGAAGATCCTCAAGGCCAGCGCGAAGTGCGACGCCTGGGTGGCCCTCGCCCAGCAGTGGATCGTCGCCAAGCTGAACGCCGCCGGCGGCGCCTGCACGCCGAAGACGGTCGAGGCGGCGCTCGAGGAGGCCGCGGCTCTGCTCGAGCAGAACTGCGGCGGCCTGTGCGGCCTCGCCGAGGAGCGCGCGCGGATCGTCTACCTGGTGCTCAAGGGCTACAACGACGGCAAGGCCGGCCCCGGCTCGTGCACCGTGAAGGTGCCCTGCTGCCCGCCCCCGCCGAAGTGCGAGCCGAAGCCCAAGTGCGACCCGAAGCCGAAGTGCGACCCGAAGCAGGTCTGCGACGACAAGCCGAAGTGCGACGAGCCGAAGGACCGCTGCGACGACGACAAGTCGAAGTGCGAGAAGCCGAAGGACCGTTGCGACGACGACAAGTCCAAGTGTGACAAGCCCAAGGACAAGTGCGACGACGACAAGTCCAAGTGCGACAAGCCCAAGGACAAGTGCGACGACGACAAGTCCAAGTGCGACGAGCCCAAGGACAAGTGCGACGACGACAAGTCCAAGTGCGAGAAGCCCAAGGACAAGTGCGACGACAAGCCGAAGGGCAACAACGGCGTCGGCAACGGCCTCGATCCCCAGCCCCCGGGCAACCCGCGCGTGAACGACGGCGTCGGCACCGCTCCGGGCAAGCCGGGCAACAAGGGCGGCAAGAAGTAGTCGAGACCCATCGGTTGCGGCGCGCATGCGCGCCGCGCCTCCTGGACGGCCGGCCCGCGAGGGCCGGCCGTTTTTCGTTCCGGGGACCGCCTGGGGACGCGGACCTCCTTCCGGGTACGCGAGGCCCGGTGGCCCGCGCGGTCGGGCCCGCCATCGCGACCCGGCCTCCATGGCGCGACCGAGCATCGCTCGGCGCCGCCTCCGCGCGCCCCGCGGTCGAGCGGCGCCCGTCGGCGGCGGGTCGATCGCGTCGGCCGCCGGGCCTCGCGTCCCAGAGAGAGGGATGCGTCGCGAATCGGGTGCGTCGGCGGTGTCGATCGCTCGAAACATCGTCGCCGGGGGGATTGACGAGTTTCTGCACCACCCCGGTACGCCATGGACCCGCCGATCGGCGTGGCAGACCGGCGATACCCGCCCGCGCAAGTCGTTGATCTGCCTCGACTTGTGACGGGGACCGCGCGTCCCTCCCCACAGTTATGAAGGCGCCGTGAGGGTGCGGCACCGGAGTTGCCTCCGGTCCTCTTCCCGCAGGAGGTCTGTATGCGTCTGTCGAAGCTGCGCCGGTGGGCGGCGGTTGCCGCCCCCGCCCTGTTGGCGTTCCTGCCGCTCGCGACGAACGCCGCGGAGCCGTTCGACAACGACGAGTTGGTCGCGGGTCCCGAGTTCCAGGGCCTTCCGGACCGCGACAGCCACAGCGGCGTGTTCCACGACCTGATCGCGGACGGCAACTCCTCGCTCTCGCAGCCCGCGCAGTTCGCGGTCACGTGCAGCCTCGACACCGACCGGCTCCGGCTCGCGATCTTCGACGGCAACGCGGCCGGGCTGTGGGACCAGAACCTCCTCGCGAACGGGCCCGACGGCGCGCCGCTGCCCGACGGCTCGGTCGTCCGGTACGTGGTGACGACGAACTCCCCCGACCGTCCGGCGGCGGTCGTCGCGGTCGGCGAGTCGCAGGCGCCCGACGCGCAGAGCCCGGACGTCACGAAGGTCTTCTCGAACGCGGTGGACAGCCGGTGGGAGTTCCTGGTGGACGCCCCCCACCACCCGAACGCGCAGGTGGCCGAGACGGAGGAGTACGCCTACCGGCTGGTCGTCTCGTACCGGCTGCCGGTGCCGACGGGCGGCGGGCGCGCCCCGATCAACGGCTACAAGGTCGCGGCGAACGGCGTGTTGGCCCAGGACCCGGGCGCCGACCAGCTGCTCCTGGCCGGGTTCATCGGCGGCGTCGTGGACGCGCGCAACCTGCTCTTCGCGCGGGAGGACGGCAGCCAGTTCCCGTACTCGGTCTCGCGCGACCACTACCCGGACGTGCTGGAGCCCCCGCCGAGCTGGAACGGCGCGCTCGCGCTGCAGGGCGACGTCGCGCCGGCGGTGCGGTTCCCCGCGGGCGACCCGTTCGTCAACCGGTACACCGGCTCGTTCTCGGTGCGCGTGCGGATGGTCCCGCGGCGGGGCGAGAGCTGGGCGCAGTTCCTGACGAGGGTGGTGCTCGAGGAGGGCGACGCGGACGACGTGGACGACACCGGCGGCGTGGCGCGCAACGGCGCCGCGAGCCCGTCGGCTCCGGGCGTGCCGCCCGACGACGGCCGGCCGTACACGGTGAACGGCGTCGCGCGCGACAACTCCGGCTATCGACTGCCGACGTCCACGGAGCCGAGCGTGGACGGCAGCCCGTGGCTCGAGCTCTACGACCCCCTCGGCGCGCTGCGGGTGGTCCTGTTCGACCTCTCGGGCAACGTCTCCCAGGAGACGGGCACCGAGACGGGGTTCGAGGCGATCCCGATCCCGGCGGACGGCCTGCCGGGCGACTGGGTCGTCGTCATGCACAACCTCGACGCCCGCAACTCGTGGTTCCTGCGGACGAACCTCGAGGTGCGCCCGGTGGACGGCCAGAGCCTCTCGGGTCGCGTCTTCGAGGACCTCGACTGCGATGGCGACGACGACGTGCGCGTGGACCCGCCGCTCGCCGGCATCCGCGTCCAGGCGTTGCGGACGGACGTGCCCGGCGCCGCGCCGCGGTTCGCGGTCACGGACGCCCTCGGCGCCTGGCGGTTCGACCCGGTCCCCGCCGGCACCTGGAGCGTCTCGGTGGTGCCCGGCCAGCCCGCGCTCGCCGGCCGCACGACGTCGACGGCGCTGCCGGTCCTGCGCACCCTCGCACCGCGCCAGAACCTGTTCGGCCTCGACATCGGCTTCTGCCCCGTCGGCACGATCGGCGATCGCGTCTGGTACGACCGCGACGGCAACGGGACGCAGTCGCCGGACGAGCCGGGCCTGCCGGGCGTGGGCCTCGAGCTGCTCGACGGCGGCGGTCAGGTGATCCGCACGACCGCCACCGACGCGGACGGCGCCTACCGCTTCGACAACCTGGCCGCGGGCAGCTTCACGGTCCGGGTCGTCGCGGGGACGGTGCCGGTCGGCTACGCGCCGACGACCCCGTCGTCGCTCGACCTCGTGCTGCCGACGGGCGGCGCGATCGGGACGGCGGACTTCGGCTACCGGCCCGCGGGCAGCGTCGGCGACCGCGTCTGGCGCGACGACGACGGGGACGACGTGCAGGACGACGGCGAGCCGGGCCTTCCCGGGGTGACGGTCGAGCTGCGCTCCGAGACCGACGTGCTGCTCGCGACGCAGCAGACCGGCACCGACGGCCGCTATCTCTTCTCGGGGCTCGACGCGGGCACCTACTTCGTCCGCGTGCTCGACGCCACCGCGCCCGCGGGGTCGATCCGCACGACGCCGACGGACGTCCGCAGCGCGACGATCCCCGCCGGCGGCGCCGACGTCACCCTCGACTTCGGCTACCGCCCGACGGGCTCGGTGACCGGGACCGTGTTCCGCGACGGCGACGGCGACGGCGCGCGCGACCCGGGCGAGCCGCCGATCGGCGGCGTCGAGATCCGCCTCCTCACGCGCGACGGCCTCGTCGTCGCGACCACGACGACGCGCCCCGACGGCACGTACGAGTTCACCTCCGTGCCGGTCGGCGACTACCTCGTGAACGTCGTCGAGGGCAACCCGGTCCTCGACGGCCTGACGCGCACGACGCCGGGCCAGCCCGTTCCCGTCACGGTGGCGCCCGGCACGCCGACGCCGCCGGTGGACTTCGGCTACCGTCCGTCGCAGGACGTCTCGGGGCGCGTGTGGCTCGATCGCGACGGCGACGGCGTCGAGGACCCGGACGAACCGGGCCTGCGCAACGTCTCCCTCGAGCTGGTGGCCCCCAACGGCGTCGTGCGCGCGTTCCGCACCACCGGCAACGACGGCGCCTACCTCTTCGAGGACGTCCCCGTCGGCGCCTGGACCGTCCGCGTCGTGGCGTCGAGCCTGCCGCCGGGCCTTGCGTCCACCACGCCGCCGACCGCGCGTCCGATCACCGTGGTCGAGGCCGCCGCGACGACGAACGTCGACTTCGGCTATCGGGGCACCGCCGCCGTCGGCGACCGGATCTGGCTCGACCTCGACGGCGACACGCAGCAGGACGCCGGCGAACCGGGCATCCCGGGCGTCGTGGTGGACGTGGTCGACGACCTGACGTCCGCGCCGTTCGGCCGGCGCACGACGGGCACCGACGGGCTCTACCTGGTCGACGGCCTGCCCGCGGGCACGTACCGCCTCGTGGTGGACGCGACGACGCTGCCGCGGACCGTGGTGCGGACGTCGGCGACGGCGTCGCCCGTCGGCGCCGTGGCGATCGGCGGGCAGAACCTGACGCTCGACGTCGGGTACCGCTTCGTCGGCGCGGTGAGCGGCCGCGTGTTCGACGACGCGGACCGCGACGGCGCGTCCGACGCCGGCGAGGACGGCCTCCCCGGCACGGTCGTCGAGCTCGTGGACGCCGCCGGCAACGTCGTCGCGACCGCGACGACCGGACCGGACGGCGGGTACCGGTTCGACGGCGTGCCGGACGGCACGTACGCGGTGCGGGTGGTCCCGGGCTCGGTGCCCGCGGGCCTCGACGCGACGACGGTCACCACGCGCCAGGCGTCGGTGGTGGGCGGGGGCGAGGCGAGCGGTCGCGACTTCGGGTACGCGAGGCCCGGTGGCTCGGGCGAGCCCCGCGGCGCGATCGGCGACCGCGTGTGGCTCGACGTCGACGGCGACGGCGCGCAGGACCCGTTCGGCGAGCCCGGGCTCGTGGGCGTGACCGTCGAGCTGCTCGACGGCGCCGGCGGCGTGCTGCGCTCGACGCAGACGGTCGCGGACGGGCGGTACCTGTTCGACCGGCTGCCGGACGGCGCGTACGGCGTGCGGGTGGTCGAGGCGACGGTGCCGGCCGGGCTCGCGCGGACGTTCCCCGCGAGCGAGACGGTGCCCGCGGCGGTGCTCGACGCGTCGACGGACCTGACGAAGGACTTCGGATACCGGCCGGCGGGCGTGATCGGCGGGCTCGTCTGGCGCGACGGCGACGGGAACGGGCTGGTGGCGCCGGCGGGCGAGCCGGGGCTCGAGGGCGTGCGCGTCGACCTGCTCGACGCGAACGGGAACGTGCTCGCGACGACGACGACCCTGCCCGACGGCACGTACCGGTTCTTCGGCCTGCCGGACGGCGCGTACGTCGTGCGGATCGACGAGACGACGCTGCCCGTGGGGTCCGTGCTGACGTTCCCGGGCCAGACGACGACCCCGGTGACGTTGACGGCGGGTGGCAGCGACCTCGACAACGACTACGGGTATCGCCGTCCGGGTGGGGCGATCGGCGACCGGGTGTGGTTCGACCGTGACGGCGATGCGGCGCAGGACGGTGACGAGGCCGGCATCCCGGGCGTCACGCTCGAGCTGCTCGACGTCAACGGCGTGGTGATCGCGGGCGACACCACCGACTTCGACGGACGCTACCTGTTCGACGGCCTGCCGGATGGCGACTACGTCGTGCGCGTCGTGGCGACGACGCTTCCGTCGGGCGTGCGCAACACGGTCGGCGGCGCGCAGCAGTCGGCGACCGTGCTCAACGCCTCGACGGACCTGTCGAAGGACTTCGGCTACCAGCCGTCGGGCACGATCAGCGGCCGCGTGTTCAACGACGTCGACGGCGACGGCACCGCCGACGCCGGCGAGCCCGGCATCCCGGGCGCGGTGGTCGAGCTGGTCGATAGCAACGGCGACGTGATCGCGACGACCACCACCGGCCCCGACGGCTCCTACACCTTCGATCACCTGCCCGACGGCGCGTACACGGTGCGCGTCCAGCCGGGCTCGGTCCCGGCGGGCCTGAATGCCACGACGCCGACCTCGCTCCCCGCCGTGATCTCCAACGGCGCCGACGTCACGGGCCTGAACTTCGGCTACGACTCGCCCACGGGCGCCATCGGCGACCGCGTGTGGTTCGACGTCGATGGCGACGGCGTCCAGGACGCCGGCGAGGCCGGCATCCCGGGCGTGACGCTCGAGCTCGTGAACGCCATCGCCGTCGACGTCGAACCACACGCGGTCGCCGATCGCGCCGGTGGGGGAGTCGTAGCCGAAGTTCAGGCCGGTCACATCGTTGCCATTCGCAACAACTGCCGGGAGCGAGGTCGGCGTCGTGGCGTTCAGGCCCGCCGGGACCGAGCCCGGCTGGACGCGCACCGTGTACGCGCCGTCGGGCAGGTGATCGAACGTGTAGGAGCCGTCGGGGCCGGTCGTCGTGGTGGCGATCACGTCGCCGTTCGCGTCCACCAGCTCGACCACCGCGCCCGGGATGCCGGGTTCGCCGGCGTCGGCGGCGCCGTCGCCATCGGCGTCGTTGAAGACGCGGCCGCTGATCGTGCCCGAGGGCTGGTAGCCGAAGTCCTTCGACAGGTCCGTCGAAGCGTT
>JAEUHO010000254.1 GCA_016795345.1 Planctomycetia bacterium
GCGGGACGTGGGCCGCGGTCCCCACCCCCCCGACCCCGGGCGCGGCGCCCCGCGCGTCCGTGCCCCCGCGGGCCACCGGGTCCCACGCGAGCAGCCGCGCGCCCTCGACCGTCGAGAGGAAGGGGCGCGCGCCGACGGGCGACAGGACGAGCAGCCGCGCGACGTCGCCGACGGCATACGTGTCGCGGTCGGCGATCACCTCGAGGTGGTCGCCGGAGAACCCGACGTCGGCGCGGTCGCCGACGACCCAGACGTGCACGACCGCGTGGGCGGGCGGGCCCGCGGGCTCCGTCGGCAGGCGCGGCAACGCGACGGCCACGGCGTAGCGGCCCACCTCGGCGCACGGGACCTCGAGCGTCGCGCGGCCGTCCGGGCCCGTCGTGACGGGGTACGAACCGAGGAAGCGCTCCTCGGGCCCGCCGGCGGGGCCCGCGCCGTCGCGCACGAGCGACGTCGTCACGACGCCGGTCCGGCCCGCCGCGGGCCCGCCGTCGGCGAGGACGGCGGTCACGTTCACCTTGACGGTGGCCTCGACGCCGTACAGGTGTTTGTCGGTGCGGACGCCGACGGCGAGGGGCGCCGCGGAGAACCCCGCGGTCCCGGCGCCCGCGGCGGCGGTGCGATCGGGGCCCGTGGCGACGACGGACAACGTGAGGAAGCCGTCCTCGCCCTTCGCGGGCGCCTTCGCCGTCACGCGCGCGCGACCGGCGGCGTCGAGGGTGCCGCTGCCCTGCGCGACGGGCTCGGGGGCGAACGCCTCGCGCTCGCGCGCGAAGAAGAGCTTCGCGAGCGCGTCGGTCGGGAAGAGGTCGCGCGTGGCGCGGTGGTACGTGAGCGTCCACGTGAACGGGGCGTTCGCGAGCGGGCCGCCCTCGAAGAACGCGCCGCTCACCTCGAACGCGAGGTCGCCGCCCGGCAGCACGCGCGCCGGCGTCGGCGTCGCGACCACCTCGAACGTCGGTTTCCGGTACGCCTCGACGCGGTACGGGGCCTCGTAGGCCTTCGGGCCGACGTCCACCACGACCTTCGCGTCGCCGGTCCGCGCCGTCTCGGGGAGGTCGAACCCCGCGGCGAACGTGCCGAGGTCGGCCGAGACGGCGGCCTTCGCGGCGCCCATCTCCATGCCGTCGGCGCCCAGGAAGCGCACGAGGACCTCGGCGACGTCGGCGTCGAGCGCGTACGCGCCGTCGCGCCACGCGCGCACGATGCCCTTCACCTCGACGCGCTCGCCGGGCCGGTAGGCCGGCTGGTTCGTCGCGACGTGGACGCGCCGGTCGGCGACGTCGGCGGGGTAATACGTGTCGGTGCCGAGGGCGAGGTGGTCGGCGGACGTCGCGGTGACGTCGGCGGTGGCGGGCAACGTCGCGTCGAGCCGCAGCAGGCCCTCGGCGTCGGTAGTGCCCGACGCGAGGACCGCGACGCCGCGGCGCACCTCGACCTTGGCGCCCTCGACGGCCTGGCCCGTCGTGCGGTCCACGCAGAAGGCGAGCAGGCCCTTCGGGTCGCGCTTCGTGACGAGCGCGAGGCGCGACACGAGCGCGACCACGCCGGTCACGGACCGGCCGTCGCTCACCTCGAGGAGGTAGAGCCCCGCCGCGGGCAGCGGCACCTCGATCGTCGCGGACGGCAGCGCGGGCGCGGCGCCCTCGGCCGTCGGCCCCGTCGGCGCCTTCAGCGTGCCCGACGCGGCCGCGACGAACGTGAGCTCGACGCCGGCGGGCGTGGTCACGCTCGCGTCCACCGGCCCGGCACCGGCCGGCGCCACCTTGCCCGCCTTCTGCCACGCCGCCGCGACCGCCGGCCGCAGCGCGGCGTACGCGCGCGCGCCGTCGCGCAGGTCCACGGCGCCGAGGAGCGCCTCGGCGCCGTCCACGCGGAACGCGCCGATCGTCACGGGGCCGGGCCGGTCCGCGCGCACGTGCACGAGGGCGCGTTCGCCGGGCGCGGCGGTGCGGTCCACCGTGGCGTAGAGCTCGTCGGCGCGCGCCGCGCGGGCGAAGACGCCGGCGGCGAGGGCGAGGGTGAGGGCGAACGCGAGGCGGGCGGTGGGCATGGCGGTTCCCGGGGGCTCGAGCGCGACGGGGCGGCTACTTCGACAAGGCGGCGGGGGACGGAGTTCCGGCGCTGGGGAAGGCCGGGGGGCGGCCGACGACCGCCGACGCGAGGCCCGCGGCGGCGTCGGGGTCGGCGAGCGCGACGCGCTGCGAGGTCGTCTCGTCCTCGAGCGCGTCGCCGAGGCTGCGCGTCGCGTCCTCCGCGAGGAGGCGCTTCACGAGCCGCAGCGCGGTCGCGGGGCCCGCGGCGACGCGGTGGGCGAGGGCGAGCGCGCGCTCGAGCACGGCCGCGCGCGGCGCGGTCTCGACGGCGAGGCCGAGGCGCGCGGCCTCGTCGGCGGTCACGCGGCGGTCCGGCAGGAGGAGGAGCGCGCGGGCGCGCGCGGCGCCGAGGAGGCGGACGAGATGGTGCGGCGCGCCGCCGACGGGCACGAGCCCGAGGGTGGCCCAGCCCGTCGAGAACGCGGCGTCGTCGGCGACGACGCGCAGGTCGCACGCGAGCGCGAGGTCGAACCCGGCGCCCGACGCGAGGCCCGCGACGGCGGCGATCGTCGGCTTCGGGCCCTCGGCCAGGCGCAGGACCGTCTGCTGCAGCACGGGCGAGAGCCGCTCGAAGAACGCCTCGAGCCGGCCCGCCGCCGACGCCGCGGCGAGGGCCGCGACGTCGAACCCGCGGCAGAAGTCCGCGCCCTCGCCCGCGAGCAGGATCGCGCGCACCTCCGGGGCGTGGACCGCGTCCGCGACGGCGGCCCCGAGCACGCGCACAAGGTCGGCGTCGAGCGCGTTGCCGACGTCCGGACGCGACAGCGTGAGGACGCGCACGGGACCGTCGTCCCGCACGGTCAGGGGGGAGGCGGAGGGCATGGCGAGGTCTCCGGGGCCCGAGTATGCGGGCACCCCCGACCCGGACGCCGTTCGGAGCGGGAGCGCCGGGCACCTCCCGGGTACCTTGGCGCGGCCATGCCGACGCGCCCGTGGACCTCCCTCGTGTCCTGCTTGCTCGTCGCGTCCCTCGCCGGGCGCGTCGGGGGCGGCTCCTCGGCGATCGCCGCCGAGGACGCGCCGCCGCCCAAGGCCCCCGAGCCGC
>JAEUHO010000259.1 GCA_016795345.1 Planctomycetia bacterium
GAGCCCGCGCCGGCGCGCGGCCTCGAGCGTCAGCAGGGTGTGGTTCATGGTGCCGAGGGTCGGCCGCGCCACGACGACGAGCGGCAGGCCCCACGCGACGAAGAGGTCCGCGAGCGTGGTCGTGGCGTCGAACGGCACGAGCAGGCCGCCGGCGCCCTCCACGACGAGGAACTCGCCGCGCGCGACCGGCGGCAGCGCGGTCGGCGCGCGGAGCGTCACGCCCTCGAGGCGCGCGGCCTCGAAGGGCGACGCGGGCGGGCGCAGCCGCACGGCGCCCGGGACGACGTCCGCCGACGCGAGGCCCGCCGCGTCGCGGACGAACGCCGCGTCGTCGTCGGGCGGGCAGCCCGTCTGGACGGGCTTCCAGTACCGCGGCCGGGCCCCGCGCCGGCGCGCGCACGCGAGCAGCCACGCGCTCACCACCGTCTTGCCGACGCCGGTGTCGGTCCCGGTGACGACGACGCCGGCGGGAAGCGCGTTCATCGGACCACGGCCCCGAGCGCGTGCTCGAGCCGCGCGAGGTCGCGCTCGGTGAGGTCGGCGTGGCACGACAGGCGCACGCGCGCCGTGCCCTCGGGCACCGTCGGCGGGCGCACGGCGCGGACGGCGAACCCGCGCGCGCGCAGCGCGGAGGCGACCTCGAGCGCGCGGTCGTCGCGGCCGAGGACCCACGGGACGAACGCGCCGTCCACCGCCGCGACGCTCTGGCCGAGCGCGAGGAGGCGGGCCTCGACGCGCCGCGCCGCGGCCCGGGCCCGCGCGGCGCGCGCGGGCTCGTCCCGCGCGACGCGGAGCGCGGCGAGCGTGCCCGCGGCCACGGCGGGCGGCAGGCCCGTGGTGAACGCGAACGCGCGGCTGCGGTGCACGAGGAGGTCCACGACCGCGCGCGACGCCACGACGAGGCCGCCCGCGCCCGCGAGCGCCTTCCCGCACGGCAGCGTGCGCGCCGCGAGCACGTCGCCGACGGCGGCCGGGTCGGCGAGGCCCGCGCCGCGGGGCCCGAGGAGGCCGACGGCGTGGGCCTCGTCCACGAGCAGCAGCGCGTCGCGCCGGCGGGCCACGGCGGCGAGCGACGGCAGGTCGGCCGCGTCGCCGTCCATGCCGTGCAGCGACTCGAGCACGACGAAGCGCCGCCCGCGGGGGCCGCCCATCGCGAGCGCGCGGTCGAGGGCCCCGAGGTCGCCGCGGTTCACGAGGAGCGTGCGGGCGCGCGCGGAGCGCACGGCCTCGACGAGGCTGCCGTGGTTCTCGCGCTCGGCCACCACGAGGTCGCTGCGGTCCACGAGGCCCGCGACGAGGCCGTGGTTCGCCGCGGTGCCCGACGGGTAGAGCAGCGCCGCCTCGGCGCCGGTCCACGCGGCGGCCTCGGCCTCGAGCGCGCGGTGCGCCGGGTCGTCGCCGCCGAGGAGCCGCGAGCCGCCGGCCCCGAGCCCCGCGCGGCGCAGCGCCGCCACGGCCGCGCCGACGACGCGCGCGTCGCGCCGGAGCGCGAGCACGTCGTTCGTGACGAGGTCGACGCCCTCCGTCGCGCCCGTGGGCGCACGGGCGCGACCGGCCTCGGCGAGCACGCCCACGAGCGCGCGCGCGGAGGCGTCGAGGTCGGCGCGCGCGGTCACGGGGCGGGGCAGGCCGGCGTGCCGGCAGCGCGGGTCGCGCCGGCGCCCGGTTCGGCCGGCGGCGGCGCCGACGCGAGCCCGAGCCGCGCGAGCAGCGCGTCGTCGCGGTCGCCGTCCACGTTGGGCGTCGTCAGGAGGCGGTCGCCGGCGAAGATCGAGTTGGCGCCGGCGAGGAAGCAGAGCGCGTGGTCGCCGTCGGAGAGGTCGCGGCGGCCGGCCGAGAGGCGGATGCGCGCCGAGGGCATGAGGAGCCGCGCGACCGCGACGGCGCGCACGAGGTCGAACGGGTCCACGTTGGGGCGGCCGGCCATCGGCGTGCCCTCGACGGGCACGAGGAGGTTGATCGGCACGCTCTCGGGGTGCGGCGTGAACGTCGCGAGCCGGTGCAGGAGGTCGATGCGGTCGCCCTCGGCCTCGCCGAGGCCGAGGATGCCGCCGCAGCACACGGGGATGCCCGCGTCGCGCACGTGGTCGAGGGTCGCGAGGCGGTCGGCGTACGTGCGCGTGGAGATCACGCGGTCGTAGTAGGCCTCGCCGGTGTCGAGGTTGTGGTTGTAGGCCGAGAGGCCGGCCTCGGCGAGGCGGTCGGCCTGGTCGCGGCGGAGCATGCCCGCCGTGAGGCACGCCTCGAGGCCGAGGTCGCGCACGGCCTTCACCATGTCGAGCAGGCGGTCGAACGCGGGGCCGTCGGGGACGTCGCGCCAGGCGCCGCCCATGCAGAACCGCGACGCGCCCTCGGCCTTCGCCTGCGCCGCCGCGGCCTTCACCGCGTCGAGGGGCAGGAGGGCCTGGCGCTCGACGCCCGTCGCGTACCGCGAGGCCTGCGGGCAGTACCCGCAGTCCTCGGCGCAGCCGCCCGTCTTCACGGAGAGGAGCGTCGCGCGCTGCACGTCCTTCCTCGGCCACCGCGCCCGGTGGACGGTGGCGGCGTCGAAGACGAGGTCGAGGAGGGGGCGCGCCCAGAGCGCGGCCACCTCCTCGCGGGTCCAGTCGTGGCGGTCGCGCGGGGGCATCGCGCCACCGTACGCGACGGACGGGCCCCCGTCGACCCGTCGTGCGGGGGGGCGGGCCGGCCGGCCCGTGGCCGGGGCTTGCGGCCCCACGCCCGGGCGTCCACCATCGCGCCGAGGGAGCACCGGACCGTGAACATCGTCGGCATCGACCTCGGGACCACGAACAGCCTCGTCGCGGTGATGCGCGACGACGGGCCCGAGACCCTGACGAACGAGCTCGGCGACCACCTGACCCCGTCGGCGGTCGCGTTCGCCGACGACGGGTCGCTGCTCGTGGGCCGCGCGGCGAAGGACCGCCTCGTCGTGGCCCCGGACGCCGGCCGCGCGTTCTTCAAGCGCGACATGGGCACCCCGACGACGTACCGGTTCGGGGGGCGGGCCGTGACGCCGACCGAGTGCTCCGCCCACGTGCTCCGCGAGATGAAGCGCATCGCCGAGCTCCGCCTCGGCGAGCCCGTGACGCACGCGGTCGTGACGGTCCCCGCGTACTTCCACGACCCGCAGCGCCAGGCGACGATCGAGGCCGCGCGGCTCGCCGGCCTCCACGTCGAGCGCATCCTCAACGAGCCCACCGCGGCGGCCCTCGCGTACGGCCAGCGCCACGCGAAGGAGGAGCGCCGCCTCGTCGTGTTCGACCTCGGCGGCGGCACGTTCGACGTGACGGTCCTCGAGGTGTTCGAGGGGGTCATCGAGGTCCGCGCGTCGGGCGGCGACAGCCGGCTCGGCGGCGAGGACTACACCGACGCGCTGCTCTCGCAGGCCATCGCGCGGGCGGGCCTCGAGCCCTCGCCGGCGGCCGCCGGCCGCTGGCGGCAGCGCATCGAGGTCGCCAAACGCGCCCTCGCCACCGCCGAACGCGTCGACGTCGACCTCGACGGCCACCGCGTCGAGCTGACCCGCGCGGCGTTCGAGCAGGCGACGCGCTCGCTCACCGCGCGCCTCGCGCCGATCGTGCGCCGCTGCCTCTCGGACGCCGGGTTGTCGCGTTCCGACGTGGACGACGTGCTGCTCGTCGGCGGCGCCACGCGCATGCCGGGGGCGCAGGCCCTCGCGGCGGAGGAGTTCGGGCGCATCCCGAACCGGTCCCTCGACCCGGACCGCGTGGTCGCGCTCGGCGCGGCCGTGCAGGGCGCCCGGGCCGCCCGCCACGAGGCCGTGAAGGACCTCGTGATGACCGACGTCTGCCCGCACAGCCTCGGCGTCGAGGTGACCAAGACGTACGGCCGGCTGCAGGAGGCCGGGCACTACCTCCCGATCCTCGACCGCAACATCGTGGTGCCGGTCAGCCGCATGGAGCGGCTCCACACGCTGCACCCCGACCAGGACGTGCTCGAGCTGCGCATCTACCAGGGCGAGAGCCGCCGCGTGACCGAGAACACGCTCCTCGGCACGCTTAAGGTCGCCGGGCTGCGCGAGCGGCCGGGCCAACGGCACCCGGGCGAGGTCGACGTCCGGTTCACGTACGACGCCAACGGGATCCTCGAGGTCGAGGTGACCGTCCTCGAGACGCTGAAGCGCCTCACGAAGGTGATCGAGAGCCGCCCCGGGACGTTGTCGCCGAAGCAGCGCGAGGCCGCCCTCAACGCGCTGAAGGCCATCAAGGTCCGGCCGCGCGACCTGCTCCCGAACCGGGCGCGGCTCGAGCGCGCGAACCGCCTCTACCAGGAGTGGAGCGGCGAACGCCGCCAACGGCTCTCCGACGTGATCGACGCGTTCGAGCGGGCCCTCGAGACCGGCCTCCCGGACCAGATCGGCCTCGCAACCGCCATCCTCGACCGCGTGCTCGAGGACGCCTACGCGGACGAAGGCGAACGCCAGGCCGACGACCCCGACGACGGCCGGTTCCCCGGCGACGGCGGGCCCCCGCCCGACGACGCCTCCGACCCCGACGCCTCCGACCCCGACGACGCCTCCGACCGCGACGACGCCGATCGCGACGACGCCGATCGCGACGACGGCGACCCCGACGCCGACCCGTCGCGGGACGACGACGGCCCGGACCCCGACGGGCGCGAGCCTCGGCCGCGGGACCGGCCGTGAACCCGTTCGAGGTCCTCGGGCTGACCGAGGGGCCGTTCACGCGGGCCGCGGTCCGGCGCGCGTACGCCGCGGCGCTGCGCCGACACCCGCCCGAGACCGATCCCGCCGGGTTCCGGAGCGTGCGCGACGCCTACGAGGCCCTGTCGCGCCTCGACGACGCGGCGCTCGCGCGGTGGGCGGCGACCGCCCTCGGCTCGTCGCCCGACGACGACGAGCCGCCGGACGACGAATCGGACGGCGATGCGTTCGCCGACGACGCGTTGGACGACGACGACCGGGCCGCCCCGCCCCTCGAGCCGCCGCCCGGACGACCCGCCGGAGCGGCCGCGGCGCCGCTGTCGGCCTTCGAGGCCGACCTGCGCGCCCGCCTGCGCGAGCCCCCGGCGGGCGACGCCGGCGCCGCCCGCGCGGCGGAGGTGCTCGCGTCGGTGATGCCGGGCGCGGCGGCGGACATCGGCGTCGCGCGGATCGTCGTCGTGGTGGCCCGCGAGGAGCGCGGCGACGCCATCGACCTGCTCGCCCGCGCCGCGACGCCCGGGTTCGCGCGCACGCTGCTGCTGGACGGCGACGCGGAGGTCGTCGGCGTCGTCGTCGAGCGATGGCGCGACCCGAGCGGTTGGCCCGCGCTGGTCGCCCTGACGCGGCTCCTCGACACGCAGGACCCGCCGGTCGGGCCGCCCGCGTCGGCGACGGCGCTCGCGCGGCTCGCGCGGGCCGCCGCCGTCCTCGCTCCCAAGGCCGCCCGGCGCCTCGCCGACCGCGCGTTCCAGCTGGCGTCCCCCACGGCGCGCCAGAGCCTCCCCCTCGCCGGCATCGATCTGTGGGTGGCGGCCTCCCTCTCCCTCGGTTCGGGAGCGGCGGCCGCGCGACGCGGGCTCGCGGCCGCGGAGCGCGGGCTCGCGGGCGCCACCGAGGGCCCGCGCGCCGCCGAGGTCGATGCGCTCGTGGACGCGCTGGCGGCCGAGCTCAAGGGCGGCGCCGACGAGGGCTCGGACGCGGAGCCGCTGCTCGCCTGCCTGCGCGCCGAGGCGCCCGAGCTGGTCTCGCGCGCGCGACGCCAGGCCGGCGTGAGCGCGCGGAGCCTGCGCGCCGAGCATCGCGACGACGCCCGGAAGCGGGCCGAGCCGTCGCTCGCCGCGCAGATCACGCGGATGGTGCTCTTGTTGATCGCCGTCTCGGGCCTCGTCCGTCGCTGCGGGCGCACCTCCGGGATCGACTCGACGTCGCCCCCGGCGCCGTCGCTCCGGGGCGTCGGCTCCGAGGCCTACCCGCCGCTGTCGCCGGCGGAGCGCGACGAGCTGAAGGCGCTGCAGGCGAAGGGCAACACGCTCACGACGACGGAGCTGCGCCGCCGGACCCACCTCGAGATCCGGCAGCGCCTCGGTGCCCGGTGACGTCCTCCCGCGCCCGCGGACCGTCGGGCGCGCGCGCGGGCCGCGCGACGGCCGGGCCCGGCCGTCCCCGGCGAGGGTCGGGCGGACCCGGACCATGACGACCGCTCGGATCGAACCCCGAGGCCCGATGGGCCGCCGAGGCCGGGTGGGCCGCGAAGGCCCGGCCCGGGCCGGCGGGACGCGCGGGGGTGCGCCGTGAACCCGTTCGACGTGCTCGGGCTGTCGGGCACGGCGCCGACGCGCGCCGACGTCCGCCGCGCCTACGCGGCCCTCGTCCGCCTACACCCCCCCGACGACGACCCCGCCGGCTTCCGGCGCGTGCGCGACGCCTACGAGGCGCTGGCGGGCCTCCGCGACGCCGACCTCGCGGCGTGGGCCGCGCGCGCGGACCGTGGCGGCGAGGGATCCCCCGACCCCGCGCTCGCGGAGGAAGGCGCCGACGAGCCCGAACGCACGGCGCGGCCGAGGCCGCCGTTCCCTCCGTTCCCGTCCACGGAGCCTGGGCGCCCCGACCCGCCGCCACCGGAGGCCGAGACCGACCCGATCGAGGCGTTCGAGGCCGACCTCCGCGCGCGACTCGACGCGGCGACCTCCGCGGCGCAACGCGTCGAGGTCGTCCGCGGGGTCATGCCCACCGTGGAACTCGACCCGGCCCTCGCGCGCGCGACGGCGGCGGTCGTCGCGGCCACGGACCCGCCCGACGGGGGGACGCTCGCCGCCGCGGCCACCCCGACGTTCGCGACGGCCCTGCTCGCGTCCGGCGACGTGCACGCCGTGGCGGACCTCGCCGCTCGATGGGACACCCCGGCGCACTGGCCGCACCTGATCGCGTGGGCGCGACAGGCCGACGACCACGCCCCCCCCATCGCCGCGCTCGCGGCCCCGGAGGCCGTCGTGGCCCTGGCGCGCGCCGTGGCCGTGCTGCTCCCGCACACGGCGCTCGGCCTCGCGGACGCGGCGTTCCAACACGCGTCCCCCGCGCTTCGAACCTCGCTCCCGCTGGCGGACCTCGACCGGTGGGCCGCCGCGTCGATCGAGGTCGGCGAGGACCACGGCGCCGCGCGCCGCGGGCTGGCCCTCTGGGGGATCCGGCGCGTGGCCTCGGACGATCCCGGTGAGTCCGCGGAGCTCGACGCCCTCGAGGGGCTCCTCGCCAAGGCGCTCGACGCGATCAACCGCGGCACCGCCACCGACGAACACCGCCGGCTCGTCGCGGGCGTCGAGGAGGTCGCGGAGCAACGGCTCTTGGACGTGAAGGTGCGGCGGCTGGACATCCTGGCAAAGCTCGGGCACCTCCGGCGGCAGGCCCCGGCCGAGGCGCGGCGAAGGTGGATCGTCCTGTGGCTCGTGGTCCCCGCGCTGTTCGTGACCGTCGCGCACGTCAACTCGAAGTCCGCGGCGCCGAAGCGGGGGTCGCCCGATGCCGCTCGCGAGGCGCTGCAGGAACGCCTCCATCAGATCCAGCGAGACCTCGAGCGAGGCTCCCCGCCGCGCCCGACGCCCGACGCCCCACCGCCGGGTTGGAAGCCGCTCACCCCCGTCGAGCAGCAGGAACTGGAGGCGCTCCGCGGACTCCCCGCCCCGCTCACCGACGAGGCGCTCCGGCGCCGTCGCGACGAGCTCGCGGACCGCGCGCGGTTCATGCGCCCGCGGTGAGCCCCAGCCGCGCGAGCGCGTGCGCCTTGAGGTCGGCGAGCGACGCGACCACCGAGGCCGCCGCCGGGTCCTCGGAGACCAGCAGCGGGCCGTCGGCGGGGTCGGCCGGCGCGACGCCGTGGCTGCCCCGCACGAGGGACGGGTCGAGCGGCACCACGTCCATGCGGTAGCGGAAGCCGAGCTTCTTCTGCAGCAGCCGCCGCGCCATCCGGAGCCCGGGCGCCGCGAGCGCCGGGTCCACGAACAGCTCGCACGGGTCGTAGCCCGGCTTGCGGTGGATGTCGACGGTGCGCGCGAAGTCGGGCGCGCGCCGGTCGTCGAGCCAGTACGGGTACGCGAACCACGCGTCGGGCCGCGCGAGCACGACGAGGTCGCCCGCCCGCGGGTGGTCGAGCCCCACCTCGCCGCGCGCCGCGCCCTCGAGCACCCGCGCGACGCCGGGCCGCGCCTCGAGCAGCGCCCGCGCGCGCGCGCGGGCCTCGCCGTCGCCCGCATGGACGTGCGCCACCTGGTGGTCGCAGACCGCGAACGCGCGGCTCGCGTGGGGCTCGAGCGTCTCGCCGAACGGGCCGTCGCGCACCGCGAGGAGGCCCGCCTCGCGCAGCAGGCGGTTCGGCGTCTCGACGCGCGCCACCGGCACGAGGCCGTACTCGCTGAAACACGTGACCTCGGCCCCGATCGCACGCGCGGCCTCGACCACGACCGCGACCTCGCGATCCAGCTCGGCCACGCGCGCGGCGGTCCCCTCATGGTCGGGCCCGAGGCGCTGCAGGTCGTAGTCGAGGTGCGGGAGGTAGACGAGCGTGAAGTCGGGCCGGCGCGCGCGCAGCACGTGCGCCGCCGCCCGCGCGATCCACGCGGTGGACGCGAGGCCCGCGCGCGGGCCCCAGAACGCGGGGAACGGGAACGGCCCGAGCGCGCGCTCGAGCGCCGGCACGAGGTCGTCCGGCCGGCCGAGCACGCCGAACACCTTCGACCCGTCGCTGCCGTAGAACGGCCGCGGCGTGACCATCGTCTCGACGGGCGCGCCGAGCGCGAACCAGCCGAACACGCGCGCGGCCGTGAACGACGCGCCCCGCGCCGTCGCCGCGCGGCGCGCCGCCTGCTCGACCGTCTCGCCGCCGACGAGGCCGTGGTGCTGCAGCCAGAACCGCACCTCGCCGGTGTCG
>JAEUHO010000277.1 GCA_016795345.1 Planctomycetia bacterium
CCTTCACCTCGCGTTCGGTGCGCGCGAGGGTGTCGGCGAGCGCCTCCGCGGCGATCTCGCCGCGGATGACGTTCTCCGCGTAGCGATCGACCTGCGCGCGGGCCTCGGCGACCTGCGTGCGCAGCGGCACGGACGACGTGAGCGACGCGCGGACGGACTCGCGGGCTCGGTGGAGCGTGCGGCCGACGACGTCGGCGCCGACGAACGTGACCACGCCGCCCACGACGAGAGCGGTGACGATGAGCTTCTTGAACACGGGGAACCTCCAGGGAAGGACGGGACGGGGACAGACGGGGACCGCGTTCGCGCGGTTGCGCGAGTCACGGGGTGGAGAGCGATGCGCGGACGGTGACGGGTGGGCGGCGGCTACCGGTCGCGGAAGCGGTCCCCGCCGCGGCCTCGGCCGCGGTCGTCGGGGACGGGCGCCCGCTTGTAGTCGCCGGCCGGGGCCGGCAGGAGGGCCCGCCGGGCTTCGTCCTCGAGACGGATCTGACTCTCGCGGCGCGAGATCATCGCGAAGACGGCCGCGGCGACGAGCGTGACGAGGAGCGTGCGGCGGCCGCCGATGAGGAACCAGAGCGCCGTGAAGACTGCGGCCACGACGAGGCCGATCGCGAGCGACTCCTCCCCGCGCATCGACGCGGAGAACGAGAACGTCGGCGAGAGCAGGATCAGGCTCATCGTCGCGAGCACCGCGATGGCGAAGACGACGATCCCGTGCCCGACGAGGTGTCGGACGCCGTGGGGGTGGCGCGGCGCGACGGTGGCGTGCGTCTGCTCCCGCCACGACGCGAAGAACGAGGGGTTGAGGTGCCGGGCGCGGCCGAAGTCGGCGGCGCGGCCGTCGAAGAGGGCGCGGCCGTCGCGGCTCAGCAGCACGAGGAACGACGGGAGCGCGACGAGCCAGCCGATCGGCGGCAGGAAGAGGCTCACGAGGATCGCGGCGAGCAGTTGGCTGTCGCGCGCGCCGCGCTCGTAGCGCTGCAGCCGGTTCGCGAGCCTCAGGAGGTAGAAGCCTCCGAGGCCGTACCCCACCGCGAACGGAAGGGCGAGGCCCAGGGTGATGACGGAGAACATCGAGAACGGCGCGGCCACGAGCAGCGCCAGGATCGCGAGCACGCGGTCGCCGGTGGCGAGCCAGTCCACGTGGCGGCGGACGCGGTCGAGGTCGTCGGGGAACGGCAGCGGGGCGGCGTACGCGTTGCCCGGCGCGGCGGCGGCGAGCGGCGGCGGAGCGGGCCTCGCGTCGGCGGGGCGGGGTCGGTCCCCGGCGACGGCGGCGGCCTCGACGGCCTGCAGCGCCTCGAGGAACGCGACGGCGGACGGGAAGCGGTCCTTGGGGGCGGGGGCGAGCGCGCGGTGCAGGACCGTGTCGAGCGCGGCGGGGACGCCGGGGCGCAGGACGCTCGCGGCCTCGAAGCGGCCGAGAGGGAGCGCGCCGGTGACCATCTCGTAGACGATCACGCCGAGGGCGTAGAGGTCGGCGCGTTCGTCCACGGGCTTGCCGAGGCGCTGCTCGGGGGCCATGTACTCGTACGTGCCGAGGATGACGTTGGTGCGGGTGAGGCGCGAGAGGTCCTCGGCGGCCTCGCCGCGGACGAGGCGGGAGAGGCCGAAGTCGACGAGGCGGGCGCGGCCGGCGTCGTCGAAGAGGACGTTCTCGGGCTTGAGGTCGCGGTGGACGACGCCGCGGCCGTGGGCGTAGCCGAGGCCCGCGAGCACCTCGCGGGCGACGCGGACGGCGTCGCGCCACGGGAGCGCGCCGCGCTCGATGCGGCGGCGGAGCGACTCGCCGCGCACGTGCTCCATGACGAACCAGCAGCGGGGGCCGTCCTGGCCGCGTTCGTAGACCTCGACGAGGTGGGGGTGCGAGAGGCCCGCGAGGACCTGCGCCTCGCGGTGGAACCGCGCGACGAAGTGCGGGTCGCGGGCGAGCGCGGCGGGGAGGACCTTCACCGCGACGCGGCCGCGACGGCGGTCCTCGGCCTCGTAGACGGTGCCCAGGCCGCCGCGGCCGATCACGCGGACGAGGCGGCGGCCGGCGACGGTCTGGCCGGCGAGGTCCTCCTCGCCCGCGCCGTGGGGCGGCAGGGGCTCGGGCGGGACCGACGCGGTGCGGGGGGCGGCGGTCGGGAGGCCCCAGGGCGCGAACGCGGTCCGGCACGACGGGCAGGCCACGGCCTCGGCGTCGGGCGCGGCGTCCACGCGGGTGCCGCAGTCGGGGCAGTGCACGGTCGTCGGGTCGGCCACGGTGGGGGTTCCCGTCGAGATTGCAGCGGGGCGTGCGGTCGGCGTCACGCCCGTTCCCTACTCAACGAGCGTGCCACGCTGCCGAGGGGGCCACGTTTCCGGCCCAACCCGTTCCCCGCGCCCGAGTTACGTCGGTCCGGGCCTCGCGTGCCCCCGCCGGCCGATTGCACATTTCGTTCAACGTTCCGTCGACACCGAGACGAAGGGCTACGACCCCGTTGTCTCGCTGTCGACACCGAGACGAAGGGCTACGACCCCGTTGTCTCGCTGTCGACACCGAGACGAAGGGCTACGACCCCGTTGTCTCGCTGTCGCCGTAGTCGCGGAGCTTGCGGTTCAGCGTCGGCCACGAGATGCCTAGGAGGGCCGCGGCCTCGCCCTTGCGGCCCTTCGTGTGCGCGAGCGCGGCGAGGATCGCCCGCTTCTCGGCCTCGGCCACCGTGAGGAGCTCGCGCGGCGGCGACGCGGCGCCCGCGGCGACCGGCGGCGCCGGCCGCGGGAGGTCGGCCGCCGTCAGCGTCTCGCCCGACGCGAGGACCACCGCGCGCTCGAGCGCGTTCGCGAGCTCGCGCACGTTGCCCGGCCACCGGTGCGCGCGGAGCGCGGCCCGCGCGTCCGCCGAGAGGCGCGGCGTCCGCCGGCCGAGCCGCGCGGCGATCCGCTCGAGGAACCGCTCCGCCAGCGCCTCCACGTCGTCGCCGCGGTCGCGGAGCGGCGGCGTGTCGATCGTCACGACCGCGAGCCGGTACCACAGGTCCTCGCGGAACGTGCCCGCGCGGACCATGGCGGGCAGGTCGCGGTGCGTCGCCGCGACGAGCCGGCAGTCGAGCCGGAGCACGTCGCGCCCGCCCACCCGCGTGTACGTGTGGTCCGACAGGACGCGCAGGAGCTTCGCCTGCAGCGCCGGCGACAGCTCGCCCACCTCGTCGAGGAACAGCGTCCCGCCCGCGGCCTGCGCGATGCGGCCGTCCGTCCGCGCGTCGGCGCCGGTGAACGCGCCCTTCTCGTGCCCGAACAGCTCGCTCTCGACGAGCCCCTCGACGATCGCCGCGCAGTTGAGCGCGACGAACGGCCCGTGGCGCCGCGCGCTGCCCGCGTGCAGCCGCCGCGCCACCAGCTCCTTGCCCGTGCCCGTCTCGCCGCGCACGAGCACCGTCGCGTCGGTCGGCGCGGCGCGGTCCACCTGCGCGACGAGGGCGCGCACGGCGGCGGACGCGCCGAGGATCTCGGCGTCGCCCGCCGCCGCGCCGGCCGACGTCGCGCGCCGCAGCTCGGCCCGCGCGGTGGACAGGGCCCCGATCGTGCGCAACGCGAGGCCCGCCTGCCGCGCGACCGTCGCGACCACCTCGAGGTCGGCCTCGGTGAACCGGCCCGCGTCGCGCGCCTCGAGCACGACGAGGCCCGCGACGCCCTCGGCGGTCGCGAGCGGCGCGGCCAGCGTCGAGCGGAACGGGCTCGTGACGAGGCTCGCGTGCGGGCCGCGGTGGGCCGGGTCGTCGCCGTCGCGCACCAGCACGGCCTCGCCGTCCGTCAGCACCCGGCGCACGAGCGTGCGCGACCAGGGCAGCGCGCCCGTGCCCGCGGGGTGGTCGGCCGCGACGCGCAGGGCCTCGCGTCCCCCGAGCAGCAGCTGGGCGCGGTCGCTGCCGAGGGCCTCGGCGAGCAGGTCCACGATCCCGCGGGCCAGCGCGTCCACGTCGCGCGCGCCGGCCGCCGCCTCCGCCGTCCGGCAGACGAGCGCGAGCCGCGCGACCGCGCCCGCACCGCCGCCCCGCGCCGGGTCGGCGGCCGCGGGGTCCACCGCCGCGGCGACGTGCGCGTCGTCGTCGGCCGCGGCGGGCTCGATGATGCGCGTCGGCCGGTCGCCGCGCGGGCCGCCGACGAACCGCAGGCGCACCTCGCCGATCGCGACCTCGTCGCCGTCCGCGAGGACGGCCCGCGTCACCCGCGCGCCGTTGACGCGCGTCCCGTTGGCCGACGCGAGGTCCTCGAGGACGACGCCCTCGCCCTCGCGCCGCACCTCGGCGTGACGGCGCGACGCGGTCTCGTCGAACAACCTCAGGTCGGCCTCGTCGCCGCGCCCGAGGACGACGCGGGCGCCCACCGCGACCTCGTCGGCGCTCGTGCGACCGGCGATCCGGACGAGGCGCTCCACGTCAGTACCCGACGAACACGTGCCCGGTGGCCACGAGGTTCGCCACCATCCCCGCGTCCGCAAGGGACGCCCCCTCGACGAGCGCGTCGTCGAGGTAGCCCCGCGCGCGCCACGCCTCGAGGTCGACGAACACCTTCGCGCCCGCGCGCACCGCGGACTCGAGGAGCGCCTTCACGTCCGGCCGGCCGTCGCCGTTGAGCGCCGCGGCCACGCCCTTCGCGGCGAGCCGCACGCCCTCGAGGTCGAGCACCAGCGCCGGGCCGGCGACCGTGGGCGCGGCGCCGATCGCCGCCGCACGCAGCACCCGCAACGCCGCGACGACGCGGTCCGGTTCGTCGCTCGAGTGGAGGAGATGGACGGCGAGGCGCGGTGCGGCGAGGCCCATGCGCGAGAAGGTACCCGGAACCCGACGTCGGGGCCGCCCGGGCCTCGCGGTCCCTCGCGGCCGACCGCGCCCCACGCACCCGGACGGCCGCTGCCGG
>JAEUHO010000407.1 GCA_016795345.1 Planctomycetia bacterium
CCCCGGGGCCGAACGCGGTGCCGTTGATCGTGAAGCCGGTCGGGATCGCGGCGTCGAGGGATGGGCCCGGGGTCGCGACGAAGCTGGTGATCGTCGGGGCGTCGAAGCGCATCACCTGCGCGGGCGAGGCGGCGCACGAGCCGCCCGCCAGCCGGACCCGCACCGACGCGAAGCGCGAGCCCGCGTTGCTGACGGTCACGTTCGGCGGCGTGACGGTGATCGTCGTGGGCGAGGTGATCGTGCCGAGGACCGGCGCGCTCTCGCGCTGGGTGCCGTCCGCGAAGAGCGGCGGCTCCGGCGCCGGGTCGGACACGAAGACGACGTCGGCGAACCCGCCGACCGGGCCGAAGCCCGTGCCGTTGATCGTGATCGGGGCCGGGCTCGAGGACGGCACGACCGCCGGGACCACGCCGTTGACGTTGGTGACCGTCGGGCCGGTGAACGTGAAGAACGAGGCGGCCGAGTCCACGCAGGTGCCGTCCTGCAGGGTGACGCGGACCGTGCCGGTCACGCTGGCGACGCCGCACAGCGTCACGAGCGGCGTGGTGCCGGTGATCTGCGTGCCGGCGGCGTTGACGAGGCCGGGGACGTCCACGAACGACGAGCTGCCGTTGGCGAACGGCGTGCCCGACGCCGCGATGAAGCGCACCGTGGCCGGGGTCGTGGTGACGGAGCCGAGGTTCGTGCCGTTCACCTGGAAGCCGGTCTGGACCGAGCCCACGAACGGGCCCGCGGGCACCGCGACCAGGCTCGTCAGGGTCGGGGCGTCGAATCGGATCGCGCCCGTGGGCGATGCGGCGCACGCGCCTCCCGGCAGCGCGATGCGCACCGAGGCGAGGCGCGACGTCGCCTCGCAGACCGTGGCGTGGGGCGTACGGACGGTGATCTGCGTCGTCGACGTGATCGTGCCCTGCACCACGCTGCTCTCGCGGAGCGTGCCGTCGCCGAAGATCGCGGGGCCGGCCGCGTCACTGACGAACGTGACGTCCACGGAGGAACCGACGGGGCCGAACCCCGTACCGTTGATGGTCACGACCGTCGGCACCGCGGCGGGGACGCCGAAGGGCGACACGCCGCCGACGTTGGTGATCGTCGGGCCGGTCCACGTGATGGAGTTCGCCGCGGAGTCGGCGCACGAGCCGTCCTGGAGCGTCACGCGGAAGGAGGCGCTGACGCTGGCGACGCCGCAGAGCGCGACGAGCGGCGTCGTGCCGGTGATCGTCGAGGCGCTCGTCACCGTGCCCGCGACGTCGAACTCGGCGGCGGTGCCGTTGGCGAACGGGGCGCCGCTGCTGGCGCGGAAGCGGATGATGGCCTCGGACCCCACGGGCCCGAACCCCGCGCCCGAGATCTGGAACGGGGTCGGCGTGCCGCCGAGGAACGGGCCCGGCGGGACCGCGGCGATCGAGAGGATCGAGGGGCCGTCGTAGCGCACCGACTGCGCGGCCGTGGCCGCGCACGAGCCGTTCGCCAGCTCGACGCGGATCGACGCGAGGCGCGACGCGGCGCCGCAGACCGTCGCGTGGGGCGGGCGGACGTTGATCGTCGTGGACGAGACGATCGTGCCCACCACCGCCGAGCTCTCGAACAGGGTGCCGTCGCCGAAGAGCGGCGGGCCGCCCGCGTCCGAGACGAAGACGACGCGCGCGACGCCGCCCACGGGGGCGAAGCCGGTGCCCGTGAGCGTGATCGACGCCTGCGGGGCCGACGCGAGCACCGCGACCGGCGCGCCGGCGGACGGCGACGTCAGCGTCGGGCCGCTCCACGAGACGTAGGCCGCGGGCGAGGCGACGCACGAGCCGTCCGACAGCGTCACGACCACCGAGGCGGTGGTCGTCGTGCTGCACGCGGCCACCGTCGGCGCGACGCCGGTGATCTGGGTCGCGCTCGCGACGGTGCCGACCACCGTCACCTCCGAGAGGCTGCCGTTGCCGAAGGGCGTGCCGCCGCCGTCGGCCACGAAACGCACGGTCGCCGCCGACCCGACCGGCCCGAAGTTCGTGCCGGTGAGCGTGAACGCCGCGGGGTTCGTCGAGACGATCGGGTTCGGCGCGAAGCCGTTGACCCCGAGGGTCGGGCCGTCGAACTGGACGTACGCCGCCCCGGTGTCGACGCACGCGCCGCCGTACGGCGAGAACACCCGCAGCCCCGCGGTGCGGTTGGCGGCGCCGCAGACGGTGACCAGCGGGGTCGTGCAGCGCACGACCGTGGCGCTGAACACCACGGCGGGCACGTCGATCGTCGCCGACGTGCCGTCCTCGAACATCAGCGCGCCGCCGTCCGCCACGAAGCGCACGAAGGTCGGGGCGCCGACCGGGCCGAAGTCGGCGCCGGTGACGTCGATCTGGGTGGGGACGGAGCCCGGGGCGGGGCTGCCGACCGCCGCGCCCGTGATCGCCGGCGCGGTGAAGGTGATCGCGCCGGGCGCGCTCGAGGCGCAGGTCGAGCCGTACGCCGTGACGACCTGGACCGACGCGGTGCGGCTCGCGACGCCGCACACCGCGGCGAGCGGCGAGGCGCACGTGACCGCGGTGCCGCCGCCCGAGACCGTGCCGGGCACCACGACCGTCGGGGCCGCGCCGTCCTGGAACAGCGCGAACCCGCCGTCCGCGACGAAGCGCACCTGCGCGACCGTGCCGTCCGCGCCGAACCCGGTGCCGGTGACGACGAACGCCGGGTCGCTCACCGCGGCGCGCAGCGACGTCGTCGAGAAGCCGGCGAGGGTCGGGGCGACGAAGGTGAGGAAACCGTTCGCGGAGTTCGTCGTGCAGCACCCGTCGGGGAACAACAGCTTCACCGAGCAGCCGGCCGACGGGACCCCGCACACCGTGGCGATGGGGGTGACGCCGGTGATCGTCGTCGTGCTCGCGACGATGCCCTGGACGTCGGCGAACGGCTTCGTGCCGTCCTTGAAGATCGTCGCCCCGCCGTCCGCCGTGAGGCGGATCGTCACCGCGCCGCCGACCGGGCCGAACCCGGTGCCGTTCAGGACGAACGGCGTCGCGATCGCGGCGGGCACCGTGGGCGTCGAGACCGACGCGAGCGAGGGGCCCGCGACCGTGAACGAGACCGCGCCGGAGCCGGACGCCGCCACGCCGCTCTCGAGCAGCACGTCGAACGTCACCGTCAGCGGCGAGGGGCCGTCGCAGATCACGACGGGCGGCACGACGACCGTCATCGTCGTGGCGCTCGTCACGATGCCCGTCGCGGTCGCCGTGTCGGACGAGCCGCCGGCGAACGGCGTCGCGCCGCCCTGCGCGTGGAACACGACGCGGAACGTCGTCCCGCCGATCGAGTTGAACCCGGTGCCGTTGATCGTGATCGGCGTCGGCGCGCACCCGACGAGCGCCGTCGGCGTCGTGCTGACGACGGAGATGGTGCCGCTGCCGGGGTTGTTGCCCCCGCCGCCGCCGCCTCCTCCACCCCCGCCACTGCCGCCGCAGCCGACGGAGAAGAAGGCCACCGCCAACATCGCGACGCACGTGCGCACGAAAGCTCGCATCGGGATCCCTCCCACGGACACCACCACCGAAGGGGGCGGACTCTACCCGTACCGGGGGATATCGCTCAAGCGGGATCGCGGGGGGACACGGGCGGCTGGAACGCACCGACGGTGATAGGCTCACGCCCCGTCCCCGCCCCCGGAGCCGACGCCCGATGCCCCCCCGCCCCCTCCCCGCGGCCGTCCTCGCGACCCTCGGGCTCGCGGCGCTCTGCGCCTGCGGCGACGACGCGCCCAAGGCGAAGCCCGCCGCGACCAAGGCGACCGCGCCCGTCGCCGCGCCGGTGGCCCCCGCCCGCGCCTACGTCGACCGCACCGCGCCGGCCGCGGACCCGGTCCTCGCGGAGCTGCAGCACAAGATCGCCGCCGCGCGCGCGCAGGGCCGCCTCGACACGACGAAGGCCGACTGGCGCTCGGGCGGCGTCCCGATGCGCCTCCCCCAGAAGCCCGCGGCCCCGTTCGACGCGGCGAAGGCGTATCGGCTCGTCCTCGAGACCGACGCCGGCGCCCTGGTCTTCCGACTCTGGCCCGCGAAGGCGCCGAAACACGTCGCGAACGCCCTATACCTCGCGCTGCTGGGCTTCTACGACGATACCGTCCTCTACAAGATCGCCCCGGGCAAGGTCGTCGAGGGCGGCTGCCCGGTCGGCGACGGCCTCGGTTCGCCCGGCTTCGCGCTCGAGCCCGAGCTCGGCGAGGAGGGCCAGAACGCCCACGCGCGCCGCGGCCTGCTCGCAAGCACCGGCATCGGCGGCTCGACCGACGACAGCAAGTTCCGCATCCTTCTCGCGCCGGACCCGAGCCTCGACGCGCAGTCGACCGTCTTCGGCGAGCTGGTCGAGGGCGACGACGTGCTGCAGGCCCTCGAGGCCCTGGGTGACGAGCGGGGCCGCCCGACGAAGCGCGTCGTGGTGAAGCGCGCGGAGATCGAGGTCAAGTAGCCTCGCCCTCGCGGGCGCGCCGATCGTCGGGGCCCCATCCACCTTCCCGGGACGCGAGGCCCGGCGGCCGTCGCCTGGCGTGGTCGGCCGCGTCCCATGCCGCGGGGTGCGCGCGGCCGCCCCGACGCGGGCCCGCCCCGACGCGGGCCCCCGCGCGTGCTCGAGCGCGTGCCCTCCCTCCACGACGGCTCAAGGACTGGGAAAAGCTCGCGTTCGCTCGGTGCTCGGGGTCCGCCCCCCCGAAAACCCGCTCGGCGTGCGGGCCCTACGGGCCCGCGCTTCGCGGCCGTGAAGGAATCTCCGACTCCTTCACAGCCTCTCAGACGCGCGCGGGCCTCGCGTCCATGACGATCGCTCCGCCGCCCGTCGGGTGCCTCGCGGCCGCAAAAGACCGCGGGCGGCGAAGCCGAAGCCCCGCCGCCCGCGATGGAGGACCGGAGGTCCGCGACGGGTACGGCGACGTCGTCGCGCCGTTCACGCCGCCGACGGTGGCCACCGCGGCGCCGCTGTTCGCGTTCGTCGTGGTGTTGAAGACCTGCACCGTGCCGTTGGTGAGCACGAGGTAGCCGCGGTTGAGCGTCGAGCAGATCGCGAGATCCGTCGCCGGAGCCGCCACCCCCAGGTTCGGGCCGATGTTCACGAGCGTGTCGTTGTCGAACGCCTGGACGGCCGCGAGACCGGCCATGTAGGCGAACACGCGCCCCGCCGACGGATCGACGTTGACGACCGCCGTCGGGTTCGTGCCCGCCGCGAGGTTGACCGTGTTGTTCACGACCGTCAGCTGCGGCAGCTCGAGGGCCTGGATCGCGTCCACGTCGCCGGCGTCCACGTCGTCGTACGTCAGGTACGCGAGGCCCGCGTTCGGATCGACGGCGAGGCCGCCGGTCCAGTTGAGCGTGTTGGCAGCGTTACCGCCCGCCCCGAGGTTCCCGATCGAGAGCACCGTGCCGACCGAGCCGGAGAGCGTCGCGTCGTAGATGTCGATCTGGTCCGCGCCCGCGCCCGGCACGATCACCGGGACCAGCATGCGGTCGTTGGTCGAGTCCCAGACGATCCGGCCGGTCAGCGCGCCGCCGGCCGGGACCGACGCCGTGAACGACCGGATCACCTGGTTGGTGAACAGGTCGATCACCGACACCGTGTTGTTCCCGACGTTGGCCGTCCAGGCGCGGTGGTTCTTCGTGTCGATCGCGATGCCCGTCGGGGTCCCGGCGACCGAGATCGACGTGGCGTTGAGGACCGGCACGGGCGCGCCGGGAACGGTGCCCGCCGCGAGCTCGACGAAGCGGACGGTGTTCGTCGCGCCCGTCGTCGTGTAGACGCGGTTCAGGAGCGCGTCGAAGGCCGAGCCGATGGCGCCGGCCGTGACGAACGGCGAGCCCGCGATCGCCGCCGGGGCGCCGCCGCCCGCCTTGTCGAGGACGTGGATGTTGCCACCACCGGTGACCGCGATGCGCGACACCGTGCGGAAGTAGGAGGTCGTGGTCGTGTTCGTGCACGAGCCGTCCTCGAACTCCGCGCGGACGCTGACCGACGCGATCGTGTTGGCGGCCTCCGTCACGGCCGGGGCCGTGCCGATGATCGTCGTCGCGCTCGTGATCGTCCCGGGGACGATCGCAAAGGTCGAGGTGCCGCCCTGGAAGGGCGTGCCCGCCGCGACCGAGAAGCGGACGTTCACCGTCGCGCCGACCGGCCCGAAGGCGTTGACGCCGCCGAGGCCGATGAGCGCGAAGGGCTGGCCGGCATACCCGAGGTTCTGGACCGGGAACGCCGTGGCCGGCGTCGCGCTGACCTGCGGGGCGTTGAACGTGATCGCGTTCAGGACCCCGTCGCAGGAGCCGCCGGGGAACAGCACGCCGAGGTCGGCGCTGACCGTCGCGGCGCCGCAGAGCGTCACCGACGGCGGGCGGAACGTGACCGTGTTGGCGGCGGCGACCAGGCCGCCCAGGTCCATCGTGTTCGACGTGCCGTCCGCGAAGATCGACGACTGCGCCGTCAGGCGCACCGTCACGATCGTGCCGACGGGCAGGGTGCCGAAGTTCGTGCCGGTGATGGTCACGACGGCCGGGGGCGCCATCGCCGAGACGCTCAGCGGCGGGGCCGCGGCGTTGAGCTGCGTCAGGACCGGCGCCGTGTAGGTGAGCGCGTTGGTCACCGCGACGACGCAGCCGTTGTCGAGCACGACCGACAGGTTGGCCGTCGCGGTCAGCGGCGCCACCGACGGGTCGGCGCAGAGCGCCATCCCGGGGACGTTCGCGATGGCGATGCCCGTGCCGGTCGCGTTCACCACGCCGACCGTCTCCGCCGCGGCCGAGCTACCGCCCTCGTAGGGCGTGCCCGTCGCGGCGACGAAGCGCACGGTGACCGTGGCGTTCGGCGGCAGGTTCGTGCCGGTGAGGGTGGCGGCCGGGATGGCCACCGGGCCGATCGCGTCCACCGTCGTGGCCGCGGCGAGGGTCGCCGTCGGCGCGTTGTAGGTGAACTGCGGGGCGGCGATCACGCAGCCGGCCGCGTTCGGGTTGCCGAACTCGACCGACAGGTTCGCGGCCGTCGTCGCGCAGGTCGTGGCGACCGGGATCGCGACGTTGTTGATCGCGCCGGCGACGCCGCCGGCCGACACCGTCGTGAACTGATCGAACGTCGAGGAGGTGCCGCCCGCGAAGATCGGCGTCGCGGCCGACCAGTGCAGGACGACCGGCGTGCCCGTCGGCGGGAAGTTCGTGCCGGTGATGTTCGTCGTGCCGGGGTTGAAGGCCGGGCCGTTCGTGCTCGAGAGCGTCGTGACCGTCGGGGCGGCCCACGTCACGAAGGCGGCCGGCGAGTCGGCGCACGCGCCGTTCGGGAACACGACGCGCGCCTGGGCCGTCGTCGCCGCGCACACGCGGCCGATCGGGAGGGCGGTCGTGATCGTGGTGTTGCTCGTCACGAGGCCCGAGACGTCGATCTGCGTGCTCGTGCCGTCCCCGAAGATCGGGTTCGTCGCCGTGTAGCGGACGAGCACCTGCGCGCCGATGGGCGCGAAGTTGGTGCCGGTGATCGTGTACGGGTTCGGCGCACCGGCGGTGAGCGAGAGGATCGTGGCCGGGGCGAGGTTGTTCGTCGTGACGGTCGGCGCGACGAACGTCAGGCCGTTCGGCGTCACGAGGGAGCACGAGCCGTTCGAGAGCCGCACGCGGACGTCGGAGACGACGTCCGTGGTGCACGCCGACGCGAGCGGCGAGAAGAACGTGATCGTCGTGCCGCCGGCGCCGACGGTGCCGGTGACGGTGATCTCGGACGACGACGCGTTCATGAACGGCGTCGAGGTCGGGGGTGTGCCGGAGATCGACAGGACGACCTGGGCCAGCGAGCCGACCGTGCCGAAGCCCGTGCCGGTGATCGTGACCTGGGTCTGGATCGTGGCCGGGACGCTGGACGGGGCGATCGTCGTGATCGTCGGGGCGGCGGGCGTCAGGGCGCCGACCGACGTGGCGCACGAGCCGCCGTAGAACGTCACGCGGACGTCCACCGCCGGCGGCGTCACGTTGCACACCACGGCGGCGGGCGTGACGCCCGTGACCGTGTTGAGGGCGGTGACCACGCCGGTGACCGTCGTCTCGACCTGCGAGCCGTTGGTGAAGATCGGGGTGTTGCCCTGGGCCGTGAAGGTGACCTGGGCGATCGTGCCGACCGGGGCGAAGCCCGTGCCGACGATCGTGAACGGCACCGGCGTCGGGCCGAAGCCCACGGCGGTCACCGAGGTGATCGCGGGCGCGACGTAGGTGAAGGCCGCCGTGTTCGACGACTGGCTGCCGTCCTGGAAGATCACGCGGGCCGTGCCGGCGAGGACCGTGACCGCCGGGCTGCCGCACAGCGCGGCGAGCGGCGACGCGGCGCCGGTGACGGTCGTGGCGTTCGTCACGACCGCGGGCACCTCGAACGAGCTCTGGGTGCCATTGCCGAAGGGCGTGCCGGACGACGCGGTGAAGCGGACGGCGACCTCGGAGCCGACGGGCCCGAAGTTGGTGCCGGTGATCGTGAAGCCGGTCTGCGTGGCCGAGAAGAGCGTGCCGCCCGTCGGGGCCAGCGCGGTCAGCGTCGGGGCGGTGTAGGTGATCGCGGCCGCGGCCGACGTCACGCACGCGCCGTTCGGCAGGACGATCTGGACCGAGGCGCTGCGGTTCACCGTGTTCGGCGAGACCGTGGCGTGCGGCGGGATGACCGTGAGCTGGGTGCCGGCGCCGTTCACCGTGCCGGGCTGGGCCGGGCTGACGCGCTGCGTGCCGTCACCGAACAGCGGCGGGCCGGCCGGGTCGGAGATGAAGAACACCTGCACCGTGCCGTTGAGCGGCGCGAAGCCCGTGCCCTCGATCGTGATCGCGACCGGGTTGCTCGACGGGACCGACACCGGCGCCGCGGCGCCGTTGAACGTCGTGATCGTCGGGGCGTTGTAGGTCAGCAGGTTGGCCGACGTCTGGCACGAGCCGTTCTGCAGGGTGATGCGGACGTTGACCGTCTCGCTCGCCACGCCGCAGAGCGTCGCCGACGGGAGCGTGCCGGTGATCGTCGTGGCCGACGCGACGGTGCCGAGCACCGCGACCTCGGACGTGCTGCCGTTGCCGAAGAGGTTCAGGCCGTTGGCCGACGTGAACCGCACCTCGACCGGCGAGCCGACCGGGCCGTACGTGTTGGTCGCGCTGGTGATCGTGAAGCCCGTGTTCGGGGCCGTCGGGTAGGCGTTCGACACGTTCGGCGTGATCGACGTGATCGCCGGCGGGTTGAACGTGAGGTAGTTCGCCGCGCTGTCCACGCACGCGCCGCCCGCGGGGGCGAAGACGCGGACCGTCGCGTTGACCGCGGCGGTGCAGGCCGTGACGAGCGGCGTCGTCACGTTGACGGTGTTGACCGTGCCGCCGACCACGCCGGGGACGTCCTCGAAGGCGGACGTGCCGTCGTCGAAGATCGAGGCGCCGTTGGCCGCGATGAAGCGGACGATGAGCGGCGAGCCGGCGGGGCCGAAGTTGGTGCCGGTGATCGTGATCGCGGTCGGGATCGCGCCCGGGATCGGGGCCTGCGCGCCGACGATCGTCGGCGCCGCGAAGGTCACGAAGCCCGCGGCGGTCTGGTCACACGACGAACCGAAGGGCGAGATCACGCGCAGGGCCGCGCCGCGCGTCGCGATGCCGCAGACGGCCGCGAGCGGCGTCGTCAGCGTGAGGGTCTGCGCGGGGCCGGCGCCGGCGATGAGGCCGGGGATCTCGATCACCTGCTGCGTGCCGTCGCCGAAGAGGGGGAACGTGCCGTCGGCGATGAAGCGGACCGTCGCCTGCGTGCCGGCGGGGCCGAAGTTGGTGCCGTTGATCACCCAGCCGTTCTGCTGGACCGCGGCCGGGACCGGGTTGAGCGAGACGCCCGTGATGACCGGGGCCTGGAAGCTCACGAAGCCCGCGGGGGTCGGCAGCGTGCAGCAGCCGTCCGGGAAGAACACCTGGACGCTCGCGCCGATCAGGTCGACGTCGCAGACCGTCGCGATCGGGGTGATGCCGGTGATCGTCGTGTCGCTGACGACGGTGCCGACGACGTCGGCGAAGTTCTTCGTGCCGTCCTTCCAGAGCAGCGCGCCGTTGTCGCCGGTGAAGCGCACGGTGGCCGGGCCGCCGACGGGGCCGAAGCCCGTGCCGGTGACGGTGAACGCGGTGGGGATCGCGGCCGGGATCGGGTTCGGCGTGATCGACGCGATCGTGGGCGCGTTGATCACGACGGTGAAGATGCCGGTGGACGTCGCGAAGACGCCGCTCTCGAGCATCACGTCGATCTCGCACGTCACCGCGGCGACGCCGCAGATGACGATCGGCGGCGTGAAGCCGGTGATCGTGGTGTCGCTCGTCACGGTCGCGGTGACCGAGGCACGGTCCGACGACCCGCCACCGAACGGGTAGTACCCGGCCGGCGCGATCGCGCGGAACGTCACGGTGGCCGTGGTCCCGGAGACCGTCTCGAAGTTCTGGCCCGTGATCGTGAAGGCGTGCGGGCCGCAGCCCTGCATCGGGTTCGGGGCGATCGACGTCAGGACGATCGTGCCGTTCCCGTTGCCCTGGGAGAACCCGTCACCGCCGCCGCTGCCACCGCACGCCGTGAGGGCGGAAGCCCCGAGCACGGACAAGACGGCAGCCAAGGCGTGTGCAAAACGACCCATGAAGCACCTCCACCGCGAACGCGGCCCAGCAACCCGGGGCGGACTATACGGACGGCCCGGGGTCGATTCAAGGCAGGTCGGGGGGCGATCCGCGCGGCGCGGCCCCGCGTCGGCGCGCCGCGCGATGGTGTGCGTCACAAGGCATCGCGGGCGCGGTCGACGTGCTGGGGTACGCGAGGCCCGGTCCGCGCCGTCGTGGCACCATGGCGCGCCGTCATGCGCCGCCCCGCCGCCCTGCTCGCCGTCGTCGCCGCCGCCGCGATCACGGTTGTCCTTATTCTCTGGTCACGCCGCGACGGAGGGGGCGACGAACCCGGCGTCCCGACGTCCGACGACGTCGCCGACGGGAACGGGGCGCGGACCGCGGCGCCGACCGCGATCGACCCGCGCGCGGCGCGTTCGGACCCGACCGCGACCGGGCCCACCCCGCGCGACCCCGCGGTCGGTGGACGCGACGCGGCCGCGGGGCGGTGGATCGTCTCGGGCATCGTCGTGGTCGCGGGCAGCGGGGCGCCGCTGGCCGGCGCACGCCTCGAACTCGACGCGGCGCGACACCCCGAAACCCTCGGTTCGACCGAGGGTTCCGGGCCAGCGGGCCTCGCGTACCCGAACACCGACGGCACCGGGAACTTCCGCCTCGCGCTCGATGCGGGCGCGCCGACCACGATGACGATCCGCCATCCGGACGCGCGCACGGGCGTGCTGACGATCGACGGATCGGCCCTCGACCTCCGAGTGGCGCTCGACGCCGGGCAGCGGGTGCGGGGCCGGGTCGTCTCGCGGGGCGGGAAGGCGCTCGAGGGCGCGACCGTGTCGGTGGGCGTGGGCCCGGAGGCGACGACGGTCGAGGTCGATCGCGAGGGCCGGTTCGCGGTCCGCGTGGACGGGAGGGCGCCGGGACGCCTGGTGGTGTCGCACCCGACCCACGTCACGCGGCAGGTCCCGCTCGTGAACCCGTCGGAGGACGAGCGGACGGTCGAGCTGACGCCGGCGTTGGTCGTGTGGATGCGGCTGCGGACGAGCGACCGCGTGCGCGCGGACCGCGCGCACCTGTGGTGGACGTCGGCCGGGCGGAGCGGCCAGGAGGTGCTCGCGCTCGACGGCCCCCCGACCCGGCCGGCGCCGGACGACCCGGCGACGGTGGGCCCGGTCGAGGTGCCGCTCGACGCCGCGGGGACCGCGGTGGCGCTGCGGCTCACGGTCCCGGGTTACCTGCCGTGGTCGGAGGAACTGGCGCCGGCGCGCCCCGACGGCGAGGAACGCGTCGTCGAGGCGATCCTGGAGCGCGATCCGCAGGCGGGGGCTGTCGCGATTTCGCTGGAAGGACCGGACGGCAGGCCGCGGGCGGCGCCGACGGACGCGATCGTGGCCGTCGAGCGGGCCGACGGCGGGCCGGCCCCCGGCTTCGCCCGCTCCACCGACGCCGCGGGGGCGGTGGTCGTCGACGGCCTGCCCGCGGGGGCGTATCGCGTGCGGGTCTGGCTCGCCGACGCGGGGCCCGCGGACGCCGAGGTGGAGATCGTCGCCGGCACCACGGTCGGCGCGCGGGCGCGGGCGACGGACGAGGCGCGGCTGCGGATCCGGGTGACGGGCACCGGCGGAAGGAAGGCGCTCGTTCGCATCTTGTCAGCGGGCCGGGCGGCGCAACCGCGAATCGTCGAGGACCCCACGGGGAAGGCCCGGCTCGAGCGGGTGGCCGTGTCGGGGGTCCCGAGCGTGGTGGTCGTCGTGGGCGAGGAAGGCGTCACGTTCGGCGGACTGCCGGGCGGTCCCCACCGGGTCGAGGTCGTGAGCCCGGATGTGGCGGCGACGCCGGTGGAACTCGAACTGAAGCCCGGCGAGACCGGCAGTGCGGAGGTGGTCGGGGCGATCCGATGAACCCGGGAACCGGGGTGGTCGTGATTGACCACTTCCCGTCGGCCCGGTACGCTCCGGACCTCGGTTGGGTTCGATCGCGCGGCCTTCCGTGCGATCGGGTGGAGGCTCTGCATGCGCGGTCTACCCGTCTGCTTGTTCGTCGGTACCTTGGCCCTGTTCGGTGGCAAGGCCTACGCGGAGGACGCGCCCGTCCCGCCGCCGCCGCCGCCCGAACTCGCGCCCCAGGCTCCCGTCGCCGTGCCGCCCGCGCCCCCCGCGCCGCCGCCGGCGCCGACGGTCGAGGAGCGTCGCCGTGTGATCGACCAGGCGCCCGCGACCGTGACGCCCGCTCCGACGTACCGCCCCTACCAGCCCGCGCCGCAGTACTACTACGCGCCGGCGCCGGCCCCCGCGCCGCTCACGCAGATCAACTCGTGCGAGCCGTGCGGCCCCCAGCCCTGCTTCCAGAAGCGGGACGCGTGCGGCTGCCGCCTCGACTCGTGCGGCAACCGGTACGGCTGCTGGGACATCACGCTGGAGGGCGCCCTCGCCTCCATCTCGAGCCCGGACGGCATCCTCGGCGAGACGCTCTTCGTCCCCGGGAACCAGCTCGACTGGGACAGCGTGGACTACGACGGGGCGTTCGGCGGCCGCCTCTCGATCTCCTACCACTTCGAGTGCGAGAGCCGCGTCGAGCTGCGCGGCACGTACTACGGCAACCCCGACGCGAGCACGCGCGACGCCGGCTTCTTCGCCGCCCGCCCGGGTGACGACGGCCTCGGTGACATCTCGCGCGCGGTGAACGCCTCGTTCAACTCCGAGGCCGAGCTGTTCAGCGTCGAGTTCAACTGGTGGACCGAGCTGCGCTGCTCGGGGCACTGGCGCTGGGACGCGGGCGTCGGCGTCCGCTACATCTCGTTCGACGAGGACGCGCACGTCGACTTCGTCACGACGGGCCCGGGCGCGTTCCCCGTGGACAACGGCTTCGTCCACGCCGAGGTGCAGAACGACTTCATCGGCGCCCAGGCGATGCTGACGGCCCACGCCGACATCAGCGACTGCATGGAGTTCTACGGCTCGCTGAAGGCGATGTTCGGCACGGTGGACCGTCAGATCGACGTCACCGACGTGGACATCTTCGCGGGCGGCTCGCACTCGGCCTCGGTGGACGACGACGAGTTCGTCTTCGGCCTCGACTTCGAGATGGGCATGAAGTGGCAGCTCTCGCGGTGCCTCGGCATCGGCGTCAGCTACAACCTGCTCTTCCTCGACAACGTGCAGCGCGCCGAGGACTCGTTCGACTTCAGCCAGAGCAACAGCGGCGCGGTCCAGGCCCGTCAGGCCACGGACCAGCTCGTGACGCACACGCTGTTCTTCGGCGTGACGTTCAACTTCTAATTCGGGCGGCCGGCCGGCCGGCGGGTGCCGGCCACCCGATCGTGACGTGCAGGATCGGCCGGTGACCGAGAGGTCGCCGGCCGGTTTTTTTCGCGGGCTGTTCTGCAGACGCCCGAGTGGCCTTCGTGGCCTGCCCGACCGCCCGGACCTGCCCGACACGCCCTCCAAATCTGAAGCGCGTGATCGCCGCGTCTGCAGGCCCGCGGGAGGGTGAGGGCGCCGCAGCGCCGATGCGCGGCGAAGAAGCGACACCGGTGCGCTTCGAACGAGCGGGCTGTTCTGCAGACGCCCGGCTGGCCTCTGTGGCCTGCCCGACCGCCCGGACCTGCCCGACACGCCCTCCAGATCTGAAGCGCGTGATCGCCGCGTCTGCAGGCCCGCGGGACCGGGCGCGACAGCGAGACAACGGGGTCGGAGCCCCTTGTCTCGGCGTCGACAGCGAGACAACGGGGTCGGAGCCCTCTGTCTCGGTGTCGAAGGCGGGAGGAGGGGCGCCGGTCAGGCGCGGCGGCGGCGAAGGGCCAGGAGGAGGACGGCGGCCGCCCACCAGACCCAGGGCTGCATGGACGCCGTCGCGGCGTACAAGGTGCGCGGCCGCGAGACCAGGGGAACGTCACCGATGACGACCCCCTCGCGACCCCAACCGAGGCGGTCCGTGACCTCGCCCGTGGCATCCACCAGCGCGCTGATGCCCGTGTTCGTCGCCCGCAACATCGGCGTCCGGTGCTCGACCGCGCGCAGGCGCGCGAACGCCAGGTGCTGGTGCGGCTCCCACGTGTCGCCGTACCACGAGTCGTTCGTCAGGTTCACGAGCAGGTCCGGCCGGCGCTCGCCGGCGAGGCTGGCGACCAACCCGGGGACGATCGACTCGTAGCAGACGAACGCGCACACGTCGAGGTCGCGGGCGCGCCAGCGCAGCGGCGGCTGGTCGCGCTCGCCGGCCGACATCGGCACCGCCTGCGGCAGCAGCCCGCGGAGCGACTCGATCGCGTCCTGCCCCGGGATCCGCTCGCCGAACGGCATCAGCTTCACCTTGCGGTAGATCCCCCACGACGCCCCGCCCGGCTCCCGCAGCATCGCGACGTTGAAACGCACCGTCGCGCCGTCGCGGACCTCGTCGGCGTACCCGCCGAGGAGCAGGGTCCGGTCCGCGCCCACCTCCGCGAGGAACCCGTACCCGAGGCGCGCGAGATGCCCGTCGATCGTCGCCTTCGGGAGCAGCCGATGGGCCCGGGCGTCCCACAGCCGCGCGCCCTCGACCAGCGCCGTCTCGGGCCACACGATCAGCTCGGCGCCCGCCGCGGCGGCGGCCCGCGTGCCGCGCTCGTAGGCCGCGCGCCCCTCGGCCCCGCGGTCGCCCCGCTCCGCCGCGCGCTTCGCCGTGCTGCCGACGTGGGCCTGCACCAGCCCGACGCGCACCGACGCCGGCGCATGCCGGTCCTCGTCGGCCACGACCCCGAGCCGCCACCAGCCCACGCCGTACAGGAGCAGGCCGACCGCCACCGTGAGCAGGCTCGCCCCCGCGCGGGGCCGGGGCCCGTCGTCGCGCGCGATCACCCACCGCAGCCCCTCGTGGAGCGGCACGGCGAAGCACAACAACGCGAACGACACGAGCGGCACGCCGCCCCACTCCGCCACCTGCCGCAGCGGCGCCGACTCGACGGCGCCGTACCCCGCCTGCCACGCGAGGAACCGCACGGGGAGCACCTCGCACGCGACGAAGAGCGCCGCCGTCGCGAGCGGGTGCGGGCGACGGTCGTCGTGGAGCGTGCGCCGGTACAACACCGCGAACAGGACGATGTGGACGGTGGACCAGACCCCGTACGCGACCAGCACGAGCCACGACACCAGCCCCGCCGCGCCGCCGACGCGCAGGTCGAGCTCGCCGAACACCCGCACCGTGTCCGCCAGCCACCGGTAGCCGAACCCGATGGCGATCGTCCCGAACAGCAGGACGTAGAGCACCGCCCGGCGGGTCGTCCGCGCCCGCTCGAGGATCGCGAGCATCCCCACGACCCCGGGGGCCACGGCCCACACCTCCGCCCGCGGCGCGAACGCGAACACCCACAACGACGCGATCAACGCGCACGCGATGTCGCCGGGGACCCGCGAGGACGGCGGCCGGACGGGGACGCTGGGCACCGCCGGGCCCCGCGTCACGCGCCGTACTTGGCGAGCTTGCCCGCGCAGGCCATCGCCATCGGGAACAGCGACAGCGCCGGGAACCACCCGCCGAACCGGCCGCCCGCGCACGCGCGCTCGTCGAACGTGCGCGCGTCGTCGGGCTCGACCCACGGGCCGCGCAGCAGGAACGGGACCGCGTGGAACGAGTGCGCCTTCATGGGGCCCGGCGTGCTGTGGTCGCCCGTCACGAGGATCACGTCCGGCCTGAGCGCCCGGATGCGCGGCAGCTCGCGGTCGAACTCCTCGATCACGCGGGCCTTGCGGTCCTCGTCGCCGTCCTCGCCCGCCGAGTCCGTCCCCTTCACGTGCAGGAAGAAGAAGTCGTGCGGGCCCGCCCACGCGCGCTCGAGCGCCGTCACCTCGTCGGCGACGGTGCTCTTCGGCGACACGCCGGGCGCCACGTCCATCCCCAGCAGCCGCGCCACGCCCAGGTACGCCGGGTACGCGGCGATCGCCAACGGCGTCAGCCGCGCGCGCTCCCGCAGCGTCGGCATCGCCGGGCGGCCCGAGAACCCGCGCAGCAGCACGGTGTTCGCCTTCGGCTGCCCGCGCAGGAACGCGTACGCCTTCTCGAGGAACGCCGCCGTCACGCGCGCCGTCTTCGCCGCCGCGGGCGTCGCCGCCGTCGGCGCGAGCGGCGCCACGCCCTCGGCCTGCGGGTCCGTGTCGCTCACCGCGTCCACGAGCCCGGGCCCGCGGAGCACCAGCGCGAACCGGTGCTGCAGCCCCGGGTGGATCTCGATCCGCACGTCCTCGATCTTCGGCACCGCCGCGTTCAGCGCCCGCGCGAGCGGCGTCGCCTCCTCCGTCGCGATGCGGCCCGCGCGCCGGTCCGTCAGCCGCCCGTCCGGGCCCGCCGTGGCGAAGTTCGCCCGCGCGGTCACGTCGCCGGGCGCCACGTCGATCCCGAGCCCCAGCGTCTCGAGGACGCCGCGGCCCACCTCGAGGGCCACCGGGTCGTACCCGAAGATCGAGAAGTGCCCCGGCCCGCTGCCGGGGGTGATCCCCGGCGCGATCGGGACGTACCGCCCCAACGCGCCCTCGGTCGCCAGTGCGTCGAGGTGCGGGTGCTTCGCCCGCTCCAGGGCGGTGGGCACCCCCGGTTGGAGGCACCCGCCCAGGCCGTCCATCACCACGAACAGGATGCGGCTGGGGGTCGTGCGAGCGAGCTGCGGGATCAAGACGGGATTTACGTCGAGCGCCATCCCGGGAGCCTACCGCGACCCGCTCAAACTCTCCACCCGGGTACGCCGATAGGGGACCGTCCGATGATCCACCCCGCCCCCGAGAAGCTCCGTGCCCTCGCCGACCGCTGGCAGGGGCAGGACGCGCGGCTGCAGCGCATCGCCGAGTCCCTCCTCGCCGGCGAGGACTGGACCCGCCACCTCCGGGGCCTCCCCTACATCGACGAGGTCCCCCCGCGCGACGGCGAGGCCTACGGCCGCGACCTCCGCGGCGCCGACCTCCGCCGCCACCTCCACCCCCGCGTCGAGGTCACCCGCGCCGTCGAGCGCGACGCCGCCCTCGTCGCCGCGGTGACCCTCGAGGCCCAGCGCAACAACACGCCCCTCCCCGACGTCAGCCCCTTCCCGACCGACGTCGAGCCCGCCGACGGCATCGCCCTCGCCATGCGCCGCGGCGAGCACTTCCTCCTCGCCCGCATCGGCCGCCACGTCGTCGGCACCATCCGCTGGACGAGCAAGCGCGAGTTCGCCGACCTCTGCGACGAACGCGACTACGCCGACCTCAGCGGCCTCGCCGTCGTCCCGACGCACCGCCGCGTCGGCATCGGCTCGACGCTCCTCGCCTCCGCCGAGTGGGACGTCGCGGCCGAGGGCCTCGACTGGGCGCTGCTCCGCACCGCCACCGAGGTCGGCCTCGTGCCCTTCTACGAGGCGCGCGGCTACGCGCTCCGCCGCGTCCGCCAGATGACCTACGCCGAGGCGCCCACCTACCTCGACGGCGTCATGACGAAGCGCCTCGCCGTCATCGGCGAGAACCGCCCGTAGCGCCGCCCGACGGGGGCGCGGTCGGGGGCTCCGGGACGCGAGGCCCGTACGCCGCCACCACCAGCGTGCCGCCGCCGACGTGCGGCCACCGCAGGAACACGCGCGGCGCCTCGCCACGCACGAAGCTCACCGCGTCGAGCGCGCTCTCGATGCACGCGACGACGAGCCGCGGGTGCGTCGCCGCCGTCGGCACGTCGCTCGGCGTCGGCACCGGGATCGGTCGCGCGACGGCCTCGAACAGGTCGTCGGGCTCGAGCCGCTCCCCCATCACGATCGCGACGGGCACGCCCTCGGGCAGCACGCGCGCGACCTGCCGGTTCTCCTCGACGCTGCGGATCACCGTGTAGCGCCCGAGCACCACCCAGTACGCGAGCGTCGCGCACGCGACGAGCACCACCGCCACGCCGAGCGCGCGCCCCGCGAGCACCGGCGCGGGCTCGCCGCCGCGCCGCGCGCGCACGACGGCCAGGAGCCCCGTCCCCGCCGCCACGAGCGCGAGCGGCGCGAGCCGCCACGCCGTCGCGGGCCAGCGCACCATGGGCACGACGCACCCGAGCCCGCACAGCAGCGCCACCACGCCGAGGCCCGTGAGGTGGCGCGCCGCGGCGCGCGGGTCGGCCACGCCCCGCGCGAAGCCGACGGCCGCCTGCGCCGCGAGGATCGCGAGCGGCCCCGCGACCACCGCCGCGTACCGCACCTCCTTCGTGGGCACGGCCGACAGGACGAGCATCGTCACGCCCACGACGGCCGGGACCGTGCCGCCGACCACGCGGCGCACCTTCGGGTGCAGCGCGCCCAGCGCCATCGCCGTCCCGAGGAGCCCCCACGGCGCCAGCACCGGCGGCAGCTCCAGGAGGTAGTACCACCACGCCTCCTGGTGGTTCCCGCGGCCCGCGACGCGCTCCGACACCTGCCGCACGACGAGGCCGTGGAAGAACCCGTCGCCCGCCCGCCGCCACGCGGGCACCACCCAGACCGCCGCGACGGCCAGGCCCACGACGAACACGAGCCACGGCTTCGCGGCGGCGAGGCGGCCGCGGAGCGTCGTGCCCGGCGTCGGCAGCAGCAGCACCGCGGCGGGCACCAACATCACCACGGGGCCCTTCGACAGGAGCCCGGCGCCCAACGCGAGGCCCGCCCACCAAGGGTCGCGGCGCGTGCCGCGGCCGAGGGCCGCGCGGTCGAGGCACGCCGCGCACGCGGTGGAGCAGGCGGCCGCGAGCATGTCGGGCCGGCCCGTGCGGCCGAGCTCGCTCGTGAGGAACATCGTGGCGACGAACAGGCCCGCCACGCGGCCGATCGCGAGCGACCCCGTGCGAGCCCGCGCCCACGCGCAGGTCGAGAGCGCGGTCACGATCAGCGCGAGCGCGCTGGGCAGGCGCAGGAGCAGGGCGTTCGCGTCGCCGAAGAGCGCCGACGGCCCGGCGACCATCCAGATGAAGAGGATGGGCTTGTTGAGGTAGGGCTTGCCGTGCTGCTGCGGGACCAGCCAGTCGCCGCCCGCGATCATCTCGCGCGCGATCACGGCGAACCGCGGCAGGTCGCGGTGGAGGATCGACCGGCCGCCGAGGTCCCAGACCGCGATCAGGACCAGCGTGACGACGAACAGGACCGTCCCGGCGCGCGACGGCGCGGGCTCCGACGCGAGGTCGGGCGGCAGCCGGAGCGGCGGCCGCGCCGCGTTCACGCGCGCTCCGGCGCGGGCGGCGTCGCGGGCCCGTCGCCGGCGGGCCGCGGCGCGCCGGCCCTCGCGTCGGCGGACGTCGGCCCGGGTCCCGTGCGGCCGGGCGGCGGGTCGTCGGGCCGCGCGTCGGCGGCCGCGCGCCGGCGCAGGAGGACGAGGTTGCGCGCGTACGGGACCAGGGTGAGGCCGAAGCCGAACGTGTTGACCCAGTCGCGCTCGTGCAGCGCGTACGCGAACAGCAGCGTCGCGGCGACGACGCCGACGTAGAAGAACGCGGCGGGCAGGTGGGCCACGCCGGTGCGCTCGCTCTCCCACCACTGCACCACGAAGCGGCCCGTCCAGCCCAGCGTGCCGAGGTAGCCGACGACGAGCCACGGGACGCTGCGCTGGAAGTGCACGAGGCCGTGGTCGGGGCCGAGGGCCTCGTAGACGACCGCGCCGAAGATCACGAGGCCCGCGGCGAGCGGCACCCACAGGCGGGCCCGGCCCGGCGCGCGCGGCGCCGACGACCGTGACATCCACAGGCTGCGGACGTAGATGGCGGCGTTGACGATGGTGCCCGACATGAACACCGGGTCGCGGCGGTGCGCGAGGTACACGAGGTCGAGGGACGAGCCGAGCAGCGACCAGCCCCAGAACGCGGCGGGGAGCACGCTCCGGCCCTCGCGCTCGCTGCGCACCCACTGGTGCAGCATGCGCCAGGTGAACACCGCCTTCGCGGCCCACCCGAACCCGTCCCACACCTGGAAGGCGAGGACGAGCGGCGCGAGGACCGCGAGCTCCGTCACGCGCCGGATCCCGTCCGGGGCGCGCCGCGCTCCGTGGAGCGCGCGGTGATCCGGCGCTTCCACATCCAGCGGACGGCCTTCACGTCGGCGATGCCCTTCCAGAGGCGGTTCCACGTGCCGAAGTGGCTCTTGCCCGCGCCGCGCGGCCGGTGGGCCACGGGCACCTCGACGACGCGGAAGCCCTCCATGCGGGCCAGCGTCGGGAGGAAGCGGTGCATGCCCTTCCACATCTTGATCCGCTCGATCACCTCGCGGCGGAACACCTTGAGCGCGCAGCCCGTGTCGTGCACCTGCTCGTTCGTGCGCCAGTTGCGGTAGCCGTTGGCGATCTTGCTCGTGATGCGCTTGACGAACGGGTCGCGGCGGTCCTTGCGCCAGCCGATGACCATGTCGGCCTCGGGCAGGCGCTCGAGGAGCTTCACGAGCTCCGCCGGCGGGTTCTGGAGGTCCGCGTCGAGCATCGCGATGACGGCGCCGCGCGCGGCGCGGAAGCCGGTGTCGAGCGCGGCCGTGAGCCCGTGGTTCGTGTCGTGGTCGAGCACGCGGACGCGCGGGTCCTTCGCGCGCAGCCCGTCGAGGTACGCGCTGCTGCCGTCCGTCGAGCCGTCGTTGACGAACACGACCTCGGCCGGCTTCCCGACGGCGGCGAGCGCGGCGACGAGCTCGTCCCACAACGCGGGGAGGTTGCCCTCCTCGTTGTGCACGGGCAGGACGACCGACAGCTCGATCGCGGGGTCGCGGGGCGCGCCGGGGTGCTGGAACGGCATCGGGACGCGGGCTCCGCCGAGGGTTCGCCCGAGGATAGCGCCCGACGTCCCCCCGGCCCCGGTTCGCCCCACCGGAAGGGTCACGCGGCCGTCACGCGTCGCCGTTGGTCAGGAGGACGTACGTCGTCCCCCCCACCGGGCCCTCCCAGACGACCCGCGCGCGGTCGAGCGCCGCCCGGTCGGCGGGCGACGTCCGCCGCGTCCGCTCGCGATAGTTCTTCGCCTTCGCGAGCACGAGGACCGGCGGCGCGCCCGGGGCGAGCGCGGCCTCCACCCCGTCGTAGGTGTGGACGCCGAGGTGCTCGAGGCGGCGGTGCGGGAACCACCACAGGACCGAGCGGTCCGAGAAGCCCCAGATGGCGAACGACGCGTCCGGGCGGGCGGCGACGCCCGCGGCCGCCGCCGCGTCGAACGACTTCCACCGGTCGAAGGCCGGGAGCACCGCCGTCGTGAACACGAGGCCCGTGGCCGCCAACGCGAGGCCCGTCGCGCGCGCGGCCCCCGCGGGGCGGGCGCGCAGCCGCCGCGCGGCGAGCGCGCCCGCCGCCGCGAGCACGGCCGCCGCCGCCAGCGCCGTCACCACCCGCGCCGACCCGACGTGCGCGAGCGCGGGCAGGTCGTCGGCGTCGAACCGCGGGGCGAGCCACGGCGCGACGAGCGGCGCGGCGAGCGCCGCGACCGCGAGGCCCGCCCCGACGGCGACGAAGCCCCGCACGAGGTGGACCGCCGCGCGCGGGCCCGTGCAGCGGTGCAGCGCCCACGCCGCGAGGAGCGCGGCGCAGGGGAACAGCGGCACGAGGTACAGCTCGCGTTTGCTCGTCGGCACCGAGAGCAGGACGAGCGGCGCGAGGAGCCCCCACACCGCGGCGCCCACGCCGAACCGGTCCGCCGCGGGCACGCGCGACGGGCGCGCACCGCGCAGGAGGCCCAGGATCCACGCGGGCGTCCAGGGCAGGCCGAACCCGAGCAGGAGGGGCAACAGGTAGAGCGGGCCGTGGGCGTGGGGCTCGTCCTCGCCGGTGGCGCGCGAGCCCAGCTGGCCGAGCACGCGCTCGCCGAACGACAGCTCGCTGTTGTACGACGGCGCGGCGCCCGCGTGCGCGCGCGCGGGGAAGTACCACGCCGCCGCGACCCAGAGGGCCACGACGAGCCCGAGCAGCCACCGCGGGTCGCGCAGGCGGCGCCCCTGCCCGGACGCGAGCGCGCCGCCGACGAGCGCCGCCACGGGCACGTAGAAGACGTGGGGCCCCTTCACCAGCAGCCCGGCGCCGAGGGCCGCCCCGAACGCGACGGCGGCGCCGAGGGACCGCCGCGCGACGAGCACGGTCCCCGCCTCGAGGGCGAGGAGCGCGAAGCAGGTCATGGGGAGGTCGAGGCCCGCGCGCGAGCCGTTCCACAGCACCAGCCCCGTGGTCGCGCAGAGGAGCGCCGCGGTGTCGCCGAGGCCCGCGTCGCCGAACCACCGCCGGGCGAGGCGGGCGGTGGTGAGGATCGCGACCGCCGCGAAGAGGGCGCAGGCGAGCCG
>JAEUHO010000105.1 GCA_016795345.1 Planctomycetia bacterium
GCCGGCAGGAGGAACACGCCGGGGGCGACCTCCTCGGCGGCCGACGCATCGCGCGCGACGAGCGCGCGGAGCTCTGGCGTGTCGGCCACGACGACCTCGCCGCGGTACGAACGCAGGATCCGCACGGCGCCGGCCCAACCGGCGATGGTCATCTCGACGTTCTGCGAGACGGGCTGCCCGCTGCCTTCCTCCAGGAGCCTGCGCACGGCGTTGCCGTCGCCGAGGAGGCGGACGCCCCGTGCCACCGAGTTGCGGGTGAGGCGGTACCGGCACACGCGATCGACGGTCTCGAGGTCGGCCACCGCGGCGAGCGCGGCCACGGTGGCCGGGGCGACGTCCCATCCCACGAGGACTTCGAGGGACGGCAACACGACGAACCGGCCGGTGCCGTGGACGGCCCGGTCGTCGAGCGGACGGAGGCGGACAGGCGCGCCGTCGGGGGAAGTCCGGTCCGCGAGGCCGCGGTCGACGAGCTGTCGGAGCACGTCCGTCAGGCCGGCGCCGTCGAGCGGGGGGCGGTAGTCGTACGGCATGGCCTCGGTCCGCAAGACAATGGGGAGCGAGGCGAGTTCGCGGATCGACGCCGCGCCGTCCGGCTGCCGCTTCGCCACGGTCCGCAGGTGCGTGAACACCTCGAGGTGGTAGTGGGTGGGGGGGCGGGGCAGGCCCGCGAGCGCGACCTCGAGCGGCGGCCGGGCGAAGGCGCGCGACGAGCCGTCCCGGGACAACGTGAGCGTGGTCCTCGGCCCGACGGTGGAGTCGGTCAGCACGCCGAGCGTTCGGAGTTCGCCGACGGACTCGACCAGCCGCGCCACCCAGGGCTCGCGGTCGGCGAACCGCTTGGCGAGTTTGTTGTACGCGGACGAGTGGATCTCGCCGGAGCGGACGAGCGCGGGTTCGTCGGTCGCGAACAACCCGGCGGCGACGGCGAGCCGGAACGCCGGCGGCGGCCGCGGCGCGGACGGCTCGGCGAGCGGGGCCAGCCGACCGTCGAGCGCGGGCCACAACAGCGCGCGCTTCAGGGGCGGGAGGAGGAACGGCACGCCGTCCCGGCCGTCGAAGTCGTGGCCGTGGATCAGGCCCGCGAGGCGGAGTTCCTCGAGCGCGAGGTGCATCGGCGCCCCGTAGCCGAGCCCCGGGGTCACTTCGTTCCCGGTCTGCACCGCCTGCTGCACGCCGTGGTCGCCCGCGAGGACGAGCCGGTCCAGGAGCGACTTCCCGAACGGCGAGAGGGCCTCGCGCAGGCTCGCGGCCTTCGCGCCGTTGACGAAGGCGTCGACGAGCGCGGTGGCCGTCGCCGCCGGCGGCCGATCGGTCGGCACCCCGGCGCGTTCGCACAACGTGCGGAGCGGCCGACGGTCGAGGGCCTTCACGTACCGCTGCGTCTGCGTCGCGAGGTCGACCGTCGCGGTCACGACGTCGGGCCCGTCTGGAGATCCTCGATCTCGTAGCGGTACCCCTGTTCGACCAGGAACCGCTGGCGGCGGAGCGCGGTGTCCTGCTCGACCGTGTCGCGGGCGACGATCGTCACGAAGCGCGCGGCCTCCTCCTTCGGGCGGAGCACGCGGCCGAGGCGCTGCGCCTCCTCCTGCCGCGAGCCGAACGAGCCGGAGACCTCGATGGCGAGGGACGCGGTCGGGAGGTCGATGGCGAACGAGCCGACGCGCGACAACACGAGGCAGCGGACCTCGCCCGCGCGGAACTTCGCGTAGAGCGCGTCGCGGGTCGCGGTCGGCGTCTCGCCGGTGATGAGCGGCGCGCCGATCTCCTCGGCGAGGCGCTTCAGCTGGTCGAGGTAGACGCCCAGCACGAGGGCGGGGCGCGTCGGGTGCTCGTCGAGGATGCGGCGGACGACGGCGTCCTTCGACGGGGCCTCGGCGGCGATCCGGAACCGGTGGGACGGCTCGGCGTCGGCGTAGCGGGCGCGCGCGTCGGGGTCGAGGGGCACGCGCACCTCGTGGCAGGTCGCCGTCGCGATGTGGCCGCTGCGCTCGAGCGTCTTCCACGGCACGTCGTACCGCTTCGGGCCGATGAGCGCGAACACGTCCTCTTCCTTGCCGTCCTCGCGCAGGAGCGTCGCGGTCAGGCCGAGGCGGCGGACGCTCTGCAGCGACGCGGTCATGCGGAACACGGGCGCCGGCAGCAGGTGGACCTCGTCGTACACGATCAACCCGAAGGGCCGGGCGCGGAACAGGGCGAGGTGCGGGAACTCCTTCCCGCGGCGCAGCGTCAGCACCGAGTAGGTCGCGATGGTGATCGGCCGCACGTCCTTGCGGCGCGCGGTGTAGGTGCCGATCGCGTCCGCGGGCAGGTCGGTGCGCTCGCGGAGCTCGCGGGCCCACTGCTCGACGGCCGCCTCGCTGGTGGCGAGCACGAGGGTGCTCGCGCCGACGCGTTGCGCGGCCACGATCCCGACCAGCGTCTTGCCCGCGCCGCAGGGGAGCACGACGACGCCGTGCCCGCCCCCGCCGCCGCCCGCCGCGAGGAAGGCGTCGACGCACGCGTGCTGGTACGCGCGGACCTCGAAGCCCTCGCCGTCGCGCACGCGGAACGAGAGGGGTTCCGCCGTGCCGTAGCCGGCGCGGTCCTCGACCGGGTACCCGAGCCGGATGAGGGCCCACTTCACGTCGCCCCGATGCATCGCGTCCACGACGAGCGACCCGTCGTCGTAGATCGTCAGCCACTTCGACGCGGACGGCGTGCGGAGGATCTCCTGCGCCAGCGCCGGCTCCGTCACGTCGAGCCGGAGGTGCTCGGGGTCGGGCCCCGGCACGAGGGCGACCTTCCCGTGGCGCGAGACCCAGGCGTCGATGTCGGCGGCGACGTTCTGCGGCAGGCCGTAGCGCGCGAACCGACCGACGTCGATCTTCACGTCGCTGCCGTCGCGGCCCATGGCGAGGGCGTTCCACACGGAGATCGCGGACAGGCGGTAGGTGTGGACGTGTTCGGGGGCCGACACGATCTCGGCGTAGGGCGCGAGCGCCTGCCGCGCCTCCTCCGCCTTCGCGTGGTGGGCGTCGAGCAGGATGGAGCCGTCTCCCTGGACGATGAGCGGGTGGTCGGGGCTGAACACGGGCGACGTTTTACCGGATCCCGGGGTCAGGGCGGGCGGGTGCGCGGGGCCCCGGTCGCCGGTCGCGCGGTGCGGGCGACCCGGCCCCCGGCGCGGGCGACCTGGCCCCCGGCGTGGGCTGCCCGGCCCCCGGCGCGGCGCCGACGTTGCTGCCGGAGTGTTGCCGGAGGGTTGCCGCAGGGTTGCCGGACGGTTGCCGGGCCCCGCGGCGCTCGGCGCGTCAGGCCCGGAGGTCACTCCCCGGTTCCGCGGGGCGACGCCGGTCCAGTGCGACGGCGTCGACCCAGGCCTCGAGCACCGGCTTCGCGCCGCGGCCGGCGATCACGGCCGGGTCGAGCCGAGCTTCGGGCGCGCGGGTTGCCCCGAGGCGGGCGTCGAGGAGGTGCGCCGCGACGCGCCGGGCTTCGCTGTCCGGGAGCGTGTGGCCGTGGAAACCTGCCACGATCCGCTCCTCGCGATACGCCGCGACCCGCACGCAGATGGCGCGTCCGGGGCGCAGGGTCACCGACAGGCGGCGGTCGGCGATCGCGTGGACCGCGCCCGTCAGCAGGTCGTGGAGTCGGAACGAACGGCGCGGGACGACGTCGTCGACCGTGCAGATCGACAGCGGGGTGCGCGCGTTCGCCTCCAGCCAGCGCTTGGCGGTGGGGGTGAGCGTCGGCTGCGTCGGGAGGAAGTGCTCGACCAGCGGCTTCCCCTCGAACGTCGCGTGGTAGACGAGCCAGGGGCCGATGAGTTCCGAACCGTCGTCGTCCGGAACCCACCCCTGGAACCGATCGAAGGCGCGCACAAAGGCCGCCTCGAGCTCGAAGGCGGCCCACCGGTGCGCGAGTTTGCTCAGTCCGACGTCGAAATCGCGCCGCTCCTCCGGGCTCATCCGGTCCCCGCAACAGCGGTCCTGCGGCGCACCGCTCCCGCATCGGCAGGCCGTGCGCGTCGCCTCGCGGGGATTCGCCTTGCGGTCGCGGGCGTCCGCCTCATCGATCGCGTCCCAGACGTCGGCGGGCCCCAGGCGCAAACGCGACAGCGCGGTGCCCAAGGCGGCCGCCATCGGCGGGGGCAGGCCCTCCCGCACTTCGGCTCGGGTGCTCGGCCCGAGGAACAGCAGTTGCTCGAGAGGCAGCGACGGGGCGGGTGCCGGTTCGCCGGGCGACCGCTCGAGCGCGACGAGGGTCGTCGTGACGAGACGGTCGAAATCCTCGAACCGGAGGAGCGCCCGCTCGGTGCGCAGCGCGAGCGCCGGTTCGATCGTGAGCCCGTCGAGCGCCCGGATGAGCCGCAGATTCTCGAGTTTCTCCGCGGTGAAGCGGTCGGCGTAGCGCGTGAACTGGTCCGGCGGCGGCGGGGTGGCGTGCGACGTCATCGCCGCGGCAGTGTACGAACGCCGGCGACGGCGCACCGGGGCGTCCGGGGGGCGCCGAGGGCCCGGGCGCGCGTGGACCGGCACCGGTGTACGCGCGCACCGCACCCCATGCCCTGGGGCACCGCCGGCGCGGCCGGGCCAGCGGCCGTTCAGCGTCAGCTCGGCGTCAGTTCGGGGGCGGGACGTCCGCGAACGCGATCACGTCGTCGATGCGGATGGACGTCGGATCGCCGGTCATCAGATCGAGCGCCTCCAGCACGGGCCGCCCCCGCACCGAACGGAGGGCGACGGGCACCACGAACGTCTCCTGGCGGTGCGCGCGGGGGTCGAGGTAGAGGAGGCCCACCGGCGACTCGGTGGCCATCGCGTTCCGGAGTTGGACGAGCAGGGCGCCGGGCAACATCGTCCGCCAGACGGGCTCGTCGCCGGGGTCGGGCCGCGCGGCCTTCGCGGGCCTCCCGGGCGGCGGCGCCGCCGGCCGGGGCAAGGGCACCGGCGCGGGCGCGCGCGCCGCGGCCGGATCGGCGGCGGCGGTCCGCGGCGGCGTCCGCGGCATCCCTGGCGGCGTCTCGGCCGCGGCGTCGAACATCGTGGCCAGCATCGCCAGGCGCGCGCGCGCCTGCCCGACGAGTGCGTCGGCCGCGTCGTCGTCGTCGTGCTCGCCGAAGGTGCGATTCGGCGACACGAGGGTCCGGCTGACCGCGACCCGCGCGTCGGCGGCGGTGTCCTTCAGCGTCCGGAGCGTGTCCTCCGGGACGAGGAACGCGCCCGGCACCAGCTCACGCGCCGACGGGTACGCGGCGCGGACGAACGCGCGCTGCGCGTCGTCGTAGGCGACGATCAGCTCGCCGCGCACGCCGTGGAGCTCGCGGGTGCGTCCGATCCACCCGGCGATCGTCGCCTCCACGTTCTCCGGCAGCGGATGCGCGCTGCCCGCGCGGAGGACGTCGAGCACCGCGGCCCCGTGATGCAGGAGATCGTGGCCGCGCCGGACCGACGCGAGCGAGAGGTGGAACCGGCACACCCGGTCCACCGCCACGAGGTCGGCGACCGCGCCGAGCAGCGCGACCCGGGCGGGCGGGGCATCCCACGGCACCAGCACGTCGAACGACGGCTGCACGACGAAGGCGCCCCGGCCATGCGCGGTGACCGGGCGCGCGCGGAGCCGCGTGGGCGGCCCTTCGATGCGTTCCGCGAGGCCGAAGGCGATCAGGTTGGCGGCCACGTTCGCGGTCAGCGACCGATCGTCGGGCGCGGCCCCCCGCCGGTCGCCCACCGCCAGCACGCCGAGCCGGCGGTGCAACTCGGTCAGCGTGTACCCCGCGGCGGGGGCCCGGCGATCCCGCAGCGCGGCGAGCGCGCGCAGCGTGACGTCGGTCGACCCGGCGCCCGCCACCGCGAGCAGCGCGAACGCCTCGGCGTCGCGGGCGAAGCAGGCCTCGGCCGCGGGGACGTCGAGCGTCAGCTCCTCGCGACTCGGCCGCGGGACGCGGACGAGGACGTCCTGGCGACGCAGCAGCGCGAGCGTGGCCGCGAGGCTCCGCCCGAAGACGCTCGGGCCCCCCAGCCGCTTCTCCAGCTTCCGCGACGACGCGGAGTGCATCCCACCGCTCCGCGTGACCGCGGGCGACTCCGCGGTGACGGCGGCGGCGACGATCGCGGCGGTGAACGCCCACGGCGCCGTCTCGCGCGAGAAGGTCGCGAGCCCCGCGAGCGCGGCCTCGTCGGCCTCCGCGCCGAGGGCCTCCGCGAGCGGCGGCAACACGACGACGAGCCCGTGGAACTCCCGCGCCAGCCCGAGTTCGAGCAACTTCGCCTCGCCGGCGACGAACGCCGCGTACCCCGGGTCCGGCACGGGCCAGCGGTCCGGCGCCCCCAACCCCCGCACCGCCGCGGACCCGCTGATGATCCACCGCAGCAGGATCGACGCCGTCGCGTCACCAACCCGATCGAGGAGGGCGTCGACCGCGCCGGGCTGGGCGATCGCGGCCGTCAGGGCGGCGACCGTCGCGGGCGTCGGCGCGGTGCTCGGGAGACCCACCTGCTCGAGGAGCGTCTTCAGCGTCCGCGGGTCGAGCGCGCGCAGGTAGGTCTTCGTGTCGGCGCGTGCGGCGTCGGCCGGGATCACGTCGACGAACTCCCGAGGAAGGCGTGGTGCCTCGTCCGCAAGGTTGTACTCGGAGGCGCGCGACGCCATGCCGCCGGTCGGGGCGATCCCGCCGCGAGGCCCTGCGCGGGGCCGCGGGGGCGTCCGCGGCGGCGACCGGGCCTCGCGCCCCCTTTCCCAGGGGCGAAGATCGCGAATTCCGCACGTAAACCGTGCCTGGCGCGTCATCCCGTAGGGGCGCCCCTTGTGGGCGCCCGCGCAAATGCGTGCCTATCGATGCGGTTCGCGACGCGCGTTGGTCCGCCGTGACGTCGGCGACCGGGCCTCGCGCCTTGTTCGCCGGGGCGAATATCGCGAATTCCGCACGTAAACCGTGCCTGGCGCGTCATCCCGTAGGGTCGCCCCTTGTGGGCGCCCGCGCAAATGCGTGCCTGTCGACGCGGTTCGCGACGCGCGTTGGTCCGCCGTGACGTCGGCGACCGGGCCTCGCGCCCCCTTTCTCAGGGGCGAAGATCGCGAATTCCGCACGTAAGCCGTGCCTGGCGCGTCATCCCGTAGGGGCGCCCCTTGTGGGCGCCCGCGCGAATGCGTGCCTGTCGATGCGGTTCGCGACGCGCGACGGTCCGCCGTGACGTCGGCGACCGGGCCTCGCGGTCCCGGGACGGGGCCGCCGTCAGCGAGGGCGGGCGAGCGAGCGTTCGAGGTCGGCCTCGAGCGCGGGGCGGCAGTCCTCGCAGATTCCGTGCGTGAGGGGCCACTCGCCCGTGGGCGCGAGCGGGAGGAACTGCTGCACCGTGAGCCAGCGGCCGTCCGCGAGGCGCACGCGCTGGCACCAGGCGCAGATCGTCGTGAGGCCGTGTTCGTTGTGCAGGAGCGAGGCGACGGGATGGCCGCCGCGGACGGCCGCCTCGAGCAGGCGGACGAGGGGCGCGGCGAGCGCGCGGTGCCGGTCGGCGCTGCGCACGCGGTAGGCCTCGAGCGCGTCGCGGTGGGCCGGGACGAGGCGGAGGAGCGTGGGGAACGTGCGGGCGAAGCGGTCGAGCTCGACGAGGCGCGCGAGCGACGCCGCGGCGGCGGCGTCGTAGGCCCGGCGGGCCGCGGCGTCGCGGCCGGCCGCGACGAGGGACTCCGCGAGGTCGAGCGCGAGGCGCGTGCGATCGGCCGCGCTCGTCTCGGAGGGGCTGCCCGAGGCGAGGGCCGTGACCGCGGTGTCGAGGGCGGGACCGAGGTCGGCGCCGTCCGACGCGACGAGGGCGGCGCGCAGGGTCTCGACGCGGAGCGCGAGCGTGCGCGTGTCGTCGTCGGTCCACGCGACGAGGGCGGCGCGGCCGTGGGCGAGCGCGTCGGCCGGGCGACCGACGGCGACGAGCAGGCGCACGCGGAGCGCGTGCCACGCCAGCTCCTGGCGCGGGCTGATGGCGATGGTCGCGGCCCACGCGCGGCGTTCCTCGTCGTGGAACCCGAGCGCGCCGGCGGCGTCGCCGCGGGCGAGGGCGAGCTCCGCGTCGAGGCGGGCCGTCGGCGGGGCGGCCCGCCCACGCTGTCGCGGGCCGCACTGCACGACGAGCGCGGCGAACCGGTCGCGGGCGTCGCGGGCGCGTTTGGGGTCGCCGAGGACGAGGTGGGCCTGCGCCTCGGTGTGGGCGAGCCAGGCGCGGCGCCACGGTCCGACGGTCGCACTGGAGCGCGCCTCGGCCTCGTGGGCCACGACGAGCGCCTCGACGTCGCGGCCGCCGCCGATGAGGGTGCTGGCGTAGGCGGCGAGGACGCCCGCCATCCCGTGGCCCCCCAGCGCCTCGGCGCGGCGCACCGCTTCGTCGAACCGCGCTTCGGCCTCGACGATCGCCCCGCGCAGCGACGAGATCGACGCCAGTCGCGTCAGCGCCTCGACGGCGAGCGTCGGCGGGCCGTGCGCGACGACGCGCTGCCACATCGCCTCGAGGTCGGGGTGCGAGCCGGAGTTGCCGTCGAGGACGACGCGGATGCGCGGCAGGTCGGCCGGGTCGCGGGGGTCGAAGGTCGCGGCGAGCGAGCGGTACGCGCTGTGGACCTCCTCGAAGGCCGACGGCGACGACGCGTGCAGCGCGTCCACCTGCGCGAGGAACGCCGCTCGCTCGGCAGCGGGGAGCGCGCGGGCCGCCTCGCTCCACGACGCGCGGCGGTTCGTCAGCGGCACCGCCAGCAGCGACGCCGCGGTGGGCGTGACGGCCGGCGCGTCCGCGCCGACGCCCGCGGGCGGGGGCGCGGACGCGACCGTCGAGGGGGACAGGGCGGGCGGGAGGG
>JAEUHO010000324.1 GCA_016795345.1 Planctomycetia bacterium
GTCCCGTCCGTCACGCGGCCGAGCACCACGCCGCCCGCGGGCACGCGGATGACGAACGGGTCCGGCGCCGGCACCGGCGTCCGCACGGTCCACTCCCCGCGCCCCGACACGCGCACCGTGAGGGCCGCGCGTCCCGCCGGCACCCCCTCGAGCGCGAACGCGCCGGTCGTCGGGTCCGTCGCGGTCCCGGCCAGGACGCCCGCCCGCTCCGACGAGGTCCACGTCCCGCCGACGACGGCCGCGAGCGGCCGGTCCTCGGCGTCCACGACCTTGCCGCGCAGCACGCCCCCCTCGACGAGCACGAGCACGACCGACGGGTCGGCCTGCTCCCGCCGCACCGTCACCGACGCGCTGGACCGGCACAGCGGGGGTGCCGGCGTCGCCAGCACCGAGTACCCGCCGAGCCCCTCGACCCGCAGCGTGAACCGCCCGTCCGGGCCGCTCTCGGCCGTCGCGACGGGCGGCGCGTCGCCGTCGCCGTCGTCGGGCTTCGGGTCGTCGATCGACGCAAGGGTCCGCTTGAGGCCGTCGGTCTCGCGCCGACCGCGCTGCGCCGGCTCGATGCCGCTGCTGCCGTTCGGGTCCCACGAGACCGGCCGCGCCCGCGCCGCCACGGGCACCCCCGCGACGCCCTTCCCGTCGGCGCGGATCACCCGACCCCGGATCGTCCCGACGAAGGCCGGCGCCGCCGGACCGGCGACGGCGGACGGCCGTCGGCCGCCCGCGAGCGCCGGGTCCTCGGCCGCCGCGGCGGCCTCGTCCGACGGCCCGTCGTCCGCGACGAACGGCTCCCGGTCCGCCGGCGGCCGGAGGAAGAACCACACCGCGGCGGCCGCCGCCGCGAGCACGACGATCCCGCCGATCACGCCGCCGCGTGCCATGCCGAGCCCTCCGCCGACGAACTGCCCCCAGGGTAGACGCCCGAACTTCGCGTTTCGTTCACGGAAACCAAACCTGCCGGCCACCGGGCCTCGCGGTCCCGCGCCCCCGACCGCCCCCACGACCTCGCGTCGGACCGACCCCGCGGGCCGATCCCGCCCCAGGGTACGCGAGGCCCGGCCGCACGCGCGTTCGGGGGGTTCGGGGGCGACGGGTTCGAAGGGTTCGGGGGGCCCGATCGGCCCCCGGGGTACCCTCGGCGCCCTTCCCGGAGGTCCCATGGACGGCGCGCGCGCGGAGATCGGCATCATCGGCGGCACCGGGCTCTACGACATGCCCGGCCTCACGGACGTGCGCGACCTGGCGCTCGAGACGCCGTTCGGCCTGCCCTCGACGCCGATCCGGCTCGGGACGCTCGCGAACCGCCGCGTCGCGTTCCTCGCGCGGCACGGCCGGCAGCACGGGCTGCTGCCGACGGAGGTCCCGTACCGCGCGAACGTGTACGCGATGCGGCTGCTCGGCGTGCGGCACGTGTTCGCGGTGGGCGCGGTCGGCAGCCTGCGCGAGGACCTCGCGCCCCGCACCGCGGTGGTGCCCGACCAGGCCATCGACCTGACGCGGCGGCGGCCGCTCTCGTTCTTCGGCGACGGCGTCGTCGCGCACGTCGGGTTCGGCGAGCCGTTCGACGAGGCCATGCGGCAGGCGTGGATCGCCGGCGCGCGCGCGGCGGGCGTGCCCGTGGTCGAGCGCGGGACGTACGTGACGATGGAGGGCCCGCAGTTCTCGACGCGGGCCGAGAGCCGGATGTACCGCACGCTCGGCGGCGACGTGGTCGGCATGACGAACGGCATCGAGGCGCGGCTCGCGCGCGAGGCCGAGATCGCGTACGCGACGATCTGCTTCGTGACCGACTACGACGCGTGGCGCGAGGGCGAGGCGGCCGTCGAGGCGCCGGAGATCTTCGCGATCATCAAGGCGTCGGCCGCCGCGGCGGCGACGGCGGCGGCCGAGGCCGTGCGGCGCGGCCCGACGGGCGAGCGCCCCGCGCACCGCGCGCTCGCGTCGGGCCTCCTCACGCCCGTCGCCGCGATCCCGGACGCCGCCCGCTCGCGCCTCGCGGCGATCCTCGCGCCGTACCTGCCGGCGAAGTAGGCCGCTCGCAGCCGGCGTCCGTCCACCGCATCCCGCGCCCCGGGACGCGAGGCCCGCCCGGCGGCGATGCGCGCCGACGGTACACTCGTCGACCGTGCGGGGGCGGTCGGCTCCGTCGCCGCGCGCGGACGGGGGCGAGCACATGGGGCGACGCGACGGGGTGCGAAGCGATCGCCGGCGTCGGCGGGCGTGGTGGATCGCCGCGGCGATCGGCGCGGCGGGGCTCGTCGTCGCGTGCTGGGGCCTGGGGGCGTTCGGGGGCTTCGGACCGTTCGACGCGCCGGACCCGGACGAAGGCCGCGACGGCGGCGACGCACCTCCGCCGGTCCTCGTCGGGAGCGCAACGAAGCGGGATGCCCGATCCGCCGTCGAGGCGGCCTCGGGCGCGCCCGACGCGGGCACGCCCGCGGCGGGAAAGCGCGGCGAAGTGCGCGTGCGGCTGAGCGCGGTGAACCACCCGCGGCCCTACCCGGACGCGAAGGTGCGCATCGAGTGCGCCGACGGGACGACGCGGGAGGCGGTGCTTCGCGACGGGACCGGCGTCGTCGCCGGGGTGCCGTGCGGCGACGCGACGATCACGGTGCGCGAGGCGTGGATCGTCGCCTGGCCGGCCCACGTCGAGGTCATCGAGGAGGGGCTCGACGTCGTCGTGTACGCGCGGGCCGGCGGGCGCTTCCGGGGCCGGGTGCTGGACGACCGGGCCGGCCAGCCGATCGCGGGCGCGCGCGTGCTCGTGTACGACGGCGGCGCGTTCGGCGGCACGTGGACCAACGAGCGTGACGTCGACTGCGGGCCGTTCCCGTCCGACGCGGACGGCCGGTTCGACACCGACCCGCTGACGCTGGACCGCACGGTGACGATCGACGTGGTCGCGCCCGGGTTCGAGCGCGCGCGGTTCCCGACGCGGCTCCAGCGCCGCACCGGGGAGCGCCCCGTCGTGGACGTCCGGCTCCGGCCGGGCGGCTCCGTCGTCGGCACGGTCGTCGACGGGACGGGGGCGCCGGTCGCCGGGGCCACCGTGTACGTGGTCGACGCGACCTGGGGGCGCGTGCGGCGCGACCCCCGCGAGTCGGACCTGCCGGAGACGTCGACGCTCGCGGCGGTCCGCGCGTACGAGGGGAAGAGCGACGCGGCCGGGCGGTTCGTGGTCCACGGCGTGGCGTTCGGCACCGACGGTTGCGTCACCGCCTTCGTGGGCGGCCTGCGCTCGCCCGAGGTCACCGGCGCGCGCGTCGCCGAGGGCGCCCCGTGGCCGGAGGTGCGGTTGGTGATGCCCGCGGCCGGCGGGCTCGACGTGGTCGTCCTGGGCCCGGACCGCGCGCCGGTGGCGGCGGGCGAGGTCGCGCTCTCGGACGGCACGAGCGTCACGCTTGGTCGCGACGGCGTCGCGCGGTTCCCGGGCCTCACCGCGGGCGTGGTCACGGTTGACGTCCGGGCGGCGGGGTACGTCCCCGTGTCGCGG
>JAEUHO010000325.1 GCA_016795345.1 Planctomycetia bacterium
TAGCCCGCATCATTCACGAACCGGGGGCCTTTTCGGGCGACATGCTCGCGATGAGGTCGCTCGCCTCCTGATCGGGTCGTTGCCGGGCCGAAGTTGCCCTTGCGTAACGCCGGCACCGGCCTCCGCGGCGCGACCTGCCTACGCCCGAGCCGTCGCGCGATCGAGGAGCCCGATTGGAGACAGCCTGTCTCCGCGGCAGGACACACCGAACGGGCTCTGGCCCCGCGGCCACGTCGCTCAGGCCGGTGCGGCACCGAGTCGGCGTGCGAGTCGACACCATGTGCCGGCGTCGGGGCACGCCTTGGGGAGGCGGACGAGGATTCGCCGCGTCGACCGAATCAGTTGGCCGGCGATCTTGACGAGGCGCATCCGCAGCGTCGACGTCTGCGCACGCGCGAGGTCGGTGCCGCGCAGCTCCCAACGCATCTCCTGATAGAGCGCGAAGGCCGTTGCGGAGGTCAGGACGCGGAGTTGGTTGGCGAGGAAGGAGGTCGAGCTGGTGCGGCCCAGCGCCAAGTCCTCCTTCAACTCCTTGATCCGGTTCTCCGAGTCGCCGCGATCGCAGTAGTCGACCTCGTAGACGTGCCTCGGTGAGCTCTTCAGGTTCGTGACGATACATCGGAGGTTGCGCTTGATCTTGCCGTTGCCGCCCCGCGCGGGGGGTGGGAGGTACTCGGCCTTGACCACGACACGGCGCTCGCGCTCCCACGTCCCTGCGGCGTACGAGAACTCGCCGAACTGGCGCGCGGCCAGTCCAGTGGCCTGCACCTGCTTGCGCAGCCCCTTCACGAAGCGCCTGGAACGACGCAACAGGACGCTGTTCCCGGGCAGCCCGAGGACGTAGTCGACCGCGAGTTCCTCGAGCACGCTCAGCAGTCGCGGCGTGACGAACCCACTGTCCATGCGGACGAGGATGCGCGCCTTGGGCATCTCGCGCCGCAGTTGCGCGACCGCGCGCCGGAGCAGCGGGATGACGCCCCGATGCGACGCCCCCGTCCCGGGCCGCAGCCGCGCCGCGAACAGGACCTGCTCGGGGTCGTCGGGGACCGACACGAACGCGAGCAGGGGCAGGAAGCAATGGCCGTCGTAGAACGCATTGAAGAAGGAGAAGGTCTGCTGGCCGTGGGCCTGATCCTCGGTCGCGTCCATGTCGATGACAACGCGACGGGCTCCGCGGTTCCGGCGGGCGAGGCTGGAGATCCGTTCCTGCTCGAACGCCCGCCCCATCTCGACGACCTCTCGCCTGCCGACCGAGCGCTCGAACCTCGAGAGGGTCGGCTGGGAGGCGAGATCCCGACCGCTCACCGGGTCTCGATCGCAGACCGCCTTGAACATCGGGTCGGCGCGGTTCGAGCGCGCGTCGTTCCCGTCGGCGTAGCCCGCCGCGACCGCGTAGACGCGCTGACGGAACAGGTCATGGTGGGTGTGCGAGACCTTGCCGGCCTGACGTCCGTCCGACAACGAGGCGCACAGCCGCTCGGTGAGTTTCAGCTTGCGGTCGAGGGCGCCCAGCGCGAGAAGCCCCGCGTCCGACGTCAGCGCGGAGGCGTCGAAGGTCGCGACCACCTCCTGCTCGAACATCGACGCGAACTTCGCACTCTGCGGCTCGGACCGGGTAGACTGGCGCATGCGGGTACGTGCCTCTTGTGCCTGGGACAGACGTTGAACATCCGTTTCGGCTGCAAGGACCGTGCCCGCGCTTCAAACTTCGTGAATAATCCGGGTTAGGAGTGCTGAGGAAGGGAGGGGTCAGCCGCCGCCGGTCAGGATGACGATCAGGCGCTCGGCGGCCAGACGGGGAGGGACGCCGCCGCCGCGGACGCCGGCCTCGGCGTCGACGAAGGCCCGATGACGCGCGAGCAGGTCCTCGGGATCGCGGCCGCTCACCTGCTTCACCACCCGCTCCACCACGAAGTTCGGGAGCCCCGCGAGCGCCGGGGCCATCATCGGGTTCTCGCCGCGCTTCGCCGCCTCGGCGACCGCCATCGCCCGGCGCCACGCGGAGTGCAGCGCGGTCACGAGCATCGGGAAGATCGACTCGGCCCGCACCGCGACACGGCCCTTGCTGTCGGAGAGCCCGCGGTCGAACGCCGCGCCCACGAGGTCGAGCGCGCGCCGCACGTCGCGCTCGAGCACCGCGTCCGCGAGCACGTACGCGGGGTCCTCGCGCGTCTCCCCCACCGTCGCCGCGACGTCGGCCTCCGTGATCGCCGGCCGCGCGCCGACGTAGGCCGCGAGCGTCGAGAGCGTCACCGCGAGCCCCGACAGGCCCGCGCCGCGCCGCAGCACCAGTGCGTGCGCCGTCCGCGGGTCGAGCGCCTTGCCGTGCTGCGCCTTCGCCCGCCGCACCAGGAACTTCACGACCTCCGTGTCGTACACCGAACCGCCGCGCCCCCACGACGGCGGCGCGTCGTACAGGCGCCGGCAGTCCACGAGCGCCGCGCCCGTCTTCGTGATGGCGTCCGCCGACACGCTGCCCTTGCCCTTCACCGGCTTGCGCGTGGTGAGCACGAGCACGGCGCCCGGCTGGGCCGAGGCCGTCGCCTGCTTCACCAGGGTCGTGATCGGGCTCGCGCGCCGGACGGGCTTCGCGGCCTTGCCGTCGCCCTTCTCGTCGCCCCGCGCCTCGCCGGCGGCCGCGCGGGTCGGCCGCACGGGCGCGGCCTCCTCGTCGGCCTCGCCACCCTCGCCGCCGTCGTCGCCGTCCTCGTCCTCGTCGTCCGCCGACGCCTTGCCGAGCGCCTCGACCCGACGGATCACCACCAGCTTCCCCTCGCCGAACAGCGAGGGCGTCGCCAGCTCCTCGAGCACCGTCGCGATCTTGTCCGCGTCGGCCGGCAGGCCCGCGTCGAGCGACACGACCGCCCCGCCGGGGTCCCCCTGGGGGAACAACGCCCTCGAGATCGTCGCGACGCCCTCGTCGGCGAAGAAGGCCTCCTCCCCCGCGAACACGACGACCGACGGCAGGTCCGCGGCGCGCGCGAACCGCTCGACGACGTCCGGGCCGGGCACGGGCGGGGTGGCCATCGGCGGGGAGTCTACGGGCCCCGGGCCCCGTCGGCCGCGGGTCGGTCGCCGGGGACCGGGAGGGCGGCTGCGCCCCCGCCGGTCAGCGCGCCAGCACGTCGGCGATGCCGGCCGCGCCGACGAGGAGCGCGACGATGCCGTTCACGTTGAAGAACGCGACGTTGACGCGGGTGAGGTCGGTCGGCGAGACGATGGCGTGCTCGTAGGCGAGCAGGGCCGCCGCGACGCCGACGGCCCCGAGGTAGGGCCACCGCAGGCCCGCGAGCCACGCCACCGCGACGAACGCCGCGATGCAGACGACGTGGCAGGCGAGCGCCACGCGGAGCGCGCCCGGGATGCCCAGGCGCGCCGGGATCGAGTGCAGGCCCTCGCGGCGGTCCACCTCGGCGTCCTGGCAGGCGTAGATGACGTCGAACCCGGCGACCCAGAGGAGGACCGCGAGGCCCAGCGCGAGCGGGACGCGGAGGTCGCCGACGAGGCCGCCCGCGCCGGCGACCCACGCCCCGAGCGGCGAGAGGCCGAGCGCGAGGCCCACGCCGAAGTGCGCGGCGGCGGAGAACCGCTTGAGGTACGAGTACCCGAGGAGCACGACGAGCACGGCGGGCGAGAGCAGGAGCGCCGTGCGGTTGAGCAGCGCCGCGCAGCCGACGAACACGGCGACGCAGAGGACGGTGAAGACCTTCGCGTACCCCACCGAGAGCGTGCCCGCGACGAGGTGGCGCCCCGCCGTGCGCGGGTTGCGGGCGTCCACGTCGCGGTCGACGATGCGGTTGAAGGCCATGGCCGCGCTGCGCGCCGCCACCATCGCGACGACGACCAGGACGAGCACCCGCGCGCTCGGCCACCCGCCGGCCGCGAGCACGAGCGCGAGCAGCGCGAACGGCAGCGCGAACACGCTGTGCGAGAAGCGGATCATCTCCAGCGTGCGCCGCAGGCGTCCCGTCGCGCCCGCGGTCGCCGGCGCCCCCGCCGCGCCCGCCGCCGTCACGCGCCGCCCCAGCGGGTGATGAGGTCGCGCCGGACGCCGAGCCGGTCGAAGACCTTCTGCACGACGAAGTCCACCAGGTCGTCCGTCGACCGCGGCCGGTGGTAGAAGCCCGGCGACGCGGGCAGGATCGTCGCGCCGGCCTGCGAGAGCTTGAGCATCGCCTCGAGGTGGATCGTCGAGAGCGGGGTCTCGCGCGGGACGATCACCAGCGTGCGGCGCTCCTTCAGCGCGACGTCGCACGCGCGCTCGAGCAGGTTCGTGGACGCCCCCACCGAGACGCGGCCGAGCAGCCCCGTGCTGGCGGGGCAGATCACCGTGCCGTCCACGACGAAGGTGCCCGAGGCGATGTCGGCGGCGACGTTCTCCGGGCGGCGGTAGCGGATGCGCGGCACGGCGGCGGCGCCGAACAGCGCGGCCAGGTCGGGCGCGTCCACGTCGCAGGGCAGCCCGAGCTCCGTCGGGAAGAGCTGCTCGAGCGTGCGGCTCATCGTGAGGTAGACCTCGACCCCCGCCTCCGCGAGGCGCGAGACGAGCCGCTGGCCGTAGACGGTCCCGCTGGCCCCGGAGATGCCGACGACGATGCGCACGGGCGCAGGGTAGCACCCGCGCGGCCCGGTCCCCCGTCGGGCGCGGGCGGAACGGGCCCCGTCCGTCCGGCCGCCCGTCCGCCGAGTCGCCGACGCCCGGCCGCGGGCCGGTAGGATCCCGGCCATGCCCGACCGCCCGGTCCCCGACCTCCGCGCCTTCCTCGACCTCCTCCGCGCCCGCGGCGAGCTCGTCGAGGTGCCCGCCGAGGTCGACCCGCGGCTCGGGATCGCCGAGATCCACCGGCGCGTGATCGCGCGCGGCGGGCCCGCCCTCCTGTTCCGCCGCCCGCGCGGCGCGGCGTTCCCGGTGGTGACGAACCTGTTCGGCACCCTCGAGCGCACGACGCTGGCGTTCGGCGCGCGCCCGCGGCAGTTCGTCGAGCGCGTGGTCCACGCGGTCGAGACGGCGCTGCCGCCGAGCCTCGGCAAGCTCTGGAAGCTGCGCGGCCTCGCGTGGGAGGGCCTGAAGGTCGGGATGAAGCGGCGGTCGAAGGGCCCCGTCACCGAGGTCGAGGAGGCGCCCGACCTCACCCGCCTGCCGGCGCTCACGTCGTGGCACAGCGACGGCGGCCCGTTCTTCACGCT
>JAEUHO010000353.1 GCA_016795345.1 Planctomycetia bacterium
CAGCCCGAACGGGAACAGCCGCCCGTCGAGGTCGCGGATGATCTCGTTGACGTCCGGGACGTTGCCGACGAAGCCGACGGGCGTCCCGACGGGCTTCTCGACGAAGAGGAACAGCCGCGGGTCGACGATCATCTTCAGCGCCTTGGCGGCGTGGCGGAACTCCGCCTCGGTCATGGGCACGAAGCCCCAGTTGCGCTCCCAGCAGCGGTTGTAGAGGTCGAGCAGCGTGTCGATCTCGGCGTCCCACCGCTTGAGGTCGAGCATCCGGACCCCGTAGCCCTGCCGCTCGAGCGTGCGCTGCGCGATGCGGACCACGCGCTCCGGGATGGGCCCGGCCGACGAGATCCAGTACGCGACCAGGTCCTTCGCCTTCGCGAGGCCGGCGCCGAGGAGCAGCGCGTCGTAGTCCTCGCGGTTGTACGGCATGCCGATGGTGGGGGGGCGGTCGAAGCCGTCCACGAGCACGCCGATCAGCTCGTTCGACGAGTACGAGACCGGGCCGCGCATCGCGACGAGGCCGCGCCCCGCCACCCACGCGCGCGCCGCCTCGACGAGGGCCTTCGCCGCCTCGGGGTCGGGTTCGAGGTCGAAGCGGCCGAAGAAGCCGATGCGGTCGCCGTGGACCTCGTTGTGGCGGACGTTCTCGATCGCCGCGATGCGGCCGACGACGCGGCCGCCGCGGCGCGCGAGGAAGTGCTCGACGGTGGCGTGGGCGAAGAACGGGTTCTTCGCGCGGTTGCCGAGGAACGCCTCGTCCATCCGCAGCGGGGGCACCCAGTGGGGGTGGCCGCGGTAGAGCCGGTAGGGGAGCTCGAGGAACGCCTTCCGGTCGGCGCGGGTCCGCTCGGGGGCGACCACCACGGGGTCGGCGGACGGCGGCATGGGGCTCCTCGCGACGGTCCGCGGCGCGCGTCCGCGGGCGACGGCCTACTCGAGGATCCGGAGCCGCTCGCCGACGCGGCGGAACGCGCCCAGGATCGCGTCGAGGTCCTCGTCGGTGTGCGTCGCCATGTACGACGTGCGGAGCAGGCTCTGCCCCTCCGGCACGGCGGGCGGCACGACGGGGTTGACGAACACGCCCTCCTCGAAGAGGCGGCGGTTGAACTCGAACGTGGCCTCGTCGCTCCCGATCACGATCGACAGGATCGGCGAGCCGTGGTCGATCACCTCGAAGCCGAGGTCGTCGAAGCCCTGCTTCATCCGGCGGACGTTGCGCCAGAGGCGCTCGCGCCGCTCGGGCTCGGCCTCGATCACGTCGAGGCACGCGAGGACCGTCGCCACGTTGCTCGGCGGCATGCTGGCCGAGAAGACGACGCTGCGCGACGCGTGCTTCAGGTAGTCGATCACGTCGGCGCGGCCGGCGACGAAGCCGCCGATGGTCGCGAACGACTTCGAGAACGTGCCGACGACGAGGTCCACGCCGGCCTCGACGCCGAAGTGCTCCGCCGAGCCGCGGCCGCGCTGGCCGAGCACGCCGACGGCGTGGGCGTCGTCGACCATGAGGCGGGCGTCGTAGCGCCGCGCGAGCGCGACCATGTCGGGCAGCGGCGCGAGGTCGCCGAGCATCGAGAACACGCCGTCCGCCACGATGAGGCGGCCGCCCTCGCAGGGCGTCTCGCGCAGGAGGCGCTCGAGGTCCTCCATGTCGTTGTGGCGGTACTTGACGAGCTTGCCGAACGCGAGGCGGCAGCCGTCGATCAGCGACGCGTGGTTGTCGCGGTCGCCGAAGATGACGTCGCCGCGGGAGGCGAGCGCGCCGAGGGCGCCCACGTTGGTCTGGAACCCGGTGCCCGACGTGATCGACGCCTCGCGGCCGAGGAACTTCGCGAGCCGGCGCTCGAGCTCGACGTGCAACGTCAAGGTGCCGTTCAGGAAACGCGAGCCCGTGCACCCCGTGCCGTAGCGGGCGATCGCCGCGCGCGTCGCCTCGATCACGTGCGGGTGGTGCGTCAGGCCGAGGTAGTTGTTCGACCCGGCCATGACCAGCCGCCGCCCGTTCGCGACGACGTGGGTGCCGCCCTCGCTCTCGGAGATCTCCCGGAAGTAGGGGTAGACCTCCGCCTCGCGGAGCCCCTGGACGCGCTGGACCGTCGGCGAGCTGAGCAGCTTGTCGAAGAGGTCCACGCGGGACGGTTCCTTGGGAGGGGCGTCGGTCGGGGACCCGGGGGGTCGCGGACCGCAGAGCAGGGGGCCCGCGCATCCTAGGCACCGGCACGGGGGAGTCAACGTCCGAGGCTCTCCCCGGCCGCGCCCCCCCTCGGCCGGTCCGGCCGTACACTCCCCGGCCCGTGGGCCCCGGTCGGTCGGGTCGGCCACGGCGGGAGGGTTCGACGGCGTGCCCCGGGTCCTCGTCACGGGCGGTCACGGCGTCGTCGGGAGCCACCTCGTGCGCCGCCTGGTCGCGGCGGGCGATCGGGTGCGCTGCCTCGTGCGGCGCGACGGCGTCCCCGAGCACCTCGCCGGGTTGCCGGTCGAGGTCGTCGTCGGCGACGTGACCCGGCCCGACACGCTCGCGCGCGCGGTGGACGGCGTGGACGAGGTCTATCACCTCGCGGCGCGGCTGACCGCCATGACCGAACGGGAGATGTTGCGCACCAACGGCGGGGGAACGCGCCACCTCGTGGACGCGGTGGTGCGGGCGGGGGGCGTCGCGCGGTTCGTGCACTGCTCGTCGCTGGCCGTCGCCGGGCCGTCGGACGCCGGGGGGCCGCGGACCGAGGGCGTCGACGGGCGGCCGGTCACCTGGTACGGGTCGTCGAAGGCGCTGGCGGAGCGGGTGGTGCGGGGGCGCGCCGGGCCGGGCCTCGCGTACACGATCGTCCGACCGCCCGTGGTGTACGGGCCGCGCGACCGCGGGTTGCTCTCGTTGTTCCAGGCCGTCGCCAAGGGGCTCCAGCCGCTGTTGGGCGCCCAGCCGAAGCACTACTCGTGGGTCTACGGCCCGGACCTCGCCGACGCGCTGGTCGTGCTCGGCCGCCACCCCGCGACCGTGGGACGGACCTACTACGCCTGTCACCCCGAGGTGACCACCATGGCGGCCTTCCTCGACGTGACGGCCCGGGCCGTCGGGCGCCGTGGGGTGCGGCTGACGCTCCCCGACAGCCTCGTCCGGCTGGTCGCCCGGGTGTCCGACCTCGTGGCGCAGGCGACCGGCACCCCGGCGATGTTGACCGTGGACAAGACCCACGAGATCGAGCCCCGGGCGTGGGTGTGCTCGCCCGCGGCCGCCGCCGCGGACGCCGGGTGGCGCGCGACGACGCCGATCGAGGTGGGGATCCCCGCGACGGTCGCGTGGCTGCGCGAGGCCGGGTGGATCTGAGGCCGCGTCACGGGACGATCCGGGCGAGCTCGGCCGGCGGCAGGCGGCCCGGCGCACGGCCGAGGATCGGACCCGCGGGGTTCGTGACGGCGCCTCCGACGAGGCCGCGGTGTTTGACCTGCGGGGCCCGGGGACCCACAATCCGGGCGCGGGCGGGGCGCCCGCGGTCCGGCGGTCTCGTTCGAGGAGGTGGGTGCGCGTGGGGCGAGCGACGGTCAACGTCCTGCGGGCCGCCGCCCTCTACGGGGGGCTCGTGACGCTCGGGCTCGCGGGCTGCGAGTCGCCGCGGCCGGTCCGGCCGGACCTCGACCTCCACTCGCCCAGCGCGACCCGGCGGCTCGAGGCCGTCGGCGCGGCCGCGAAGAGCGGCGACCGGGCGTACGTCCCCGCGCTCTTCGACCGGCTCGTGGACGACGACGAGGCCGTCCGGATGGCGGCCGCGGCGGCGCTGCGCGAGCTGGTCGGGCGCGACCCCGGCTACAAGGCGTTCGAGCCCGAGGGCGAGTGCGCGACGAAGGCCGCGGCGTGGCGCGCGGCGTGGCAGGCCGGCGGATCGCCCGCGCCGTCGTCGTCAGGTCCGGGGGGGGCACGGTACACAGGGGGGGCGGCCCATGGCGCACCCCGTTGACCTCGTGTTCCACGCGACGCTCCCGTCCGACCCGCGGCTCCTGCTCTTCGTGCGGACGTTGGCGGGGGAGGGCGCGTCGGCGGCGGGGTTCTCCGACGACGAACGGGGCCGCATCGAGCTGGCCGTGGTCGAAGGGTTCACGAACGTGATCCGTCACGCCTACAAGGACCGCCACGACCAGCCCATCACGCTGCGGCTCCGTGCGCCGGTCGGGTCGTTCGACCTGCAGATCGAGGACCGGGCCGTGTTCGTGGACCCGGCGAAGATCGCGTCGCGCCCGCTGGACCATGTCCGGCCCGGCGGGCTCGGCGTCCATCTGATGAAGACCACCATGGACGTGGTGGACTACCGCAAGAACGAGTTCGGGGGCACCACCCTCACGTTGAGCAAGCGCGTCCCCGGAGGAGCGTCATGAACGTCACCGTCGAGCAGCTCGCCAAGGGCGTCCTCCTGGTCGTCGAGGGCCAGGTGGACATGCACACCAGCCCCGAGCTGCGGGGCCGCCTCCGCGAGGCGCTCGAACGCAAGTCCACCCCGATCGTCGTGGACCTGACCAAGGTCGCGTTCATCGACTCGAGCGGCCTGGCCACGCTGATCGAGGCGCTGCAGGCCGTCGGCAAGTTCGGCGGCCGCCTGCGCCTGTGCGGGCTCGCGCCCGCCGTGCGCAACCTCTTCAAGCTGTCGAACCTCATCTCGATCTTCGACATCCGCGAGACGCGCGAGGACGCGACCAAGTAGCCGGGAGGCGCCGTGCCGGGCCCGCTCGCCCTCCTCGAGACCGTCGGCGACGGCGCGTTGCGCTTCGTGCGCTACGTCGGCGGCATCGGCGCGCTCGGGGCCGACACGGTCCGCCACACCCTCGTGGGGCCCTTCCGCGGCCGGCCCATCCGCGTGAAGGAGGTGTGGACGCAGATGGTGCGCGTCGGGCCGCGGTCGCTGCTCGTCGTGTTCCAGGTGAACTTCTTCGTCGGGATGATCCTCGCGCTCATCGGCGGGAACATCCTGCAGTCCATCGCGACCGGGTTCACCGAGTACGTCGGCAACCTGATGTCGATCGGCATCGTGCTCGAGCTGGGCCCGCTGCTCACCGCGATCATCATGACCGGCTACATCGGCGCGGCGCTCGCCGCCGAGATCGGCACCATGGTCGTGACGGAGGAGGTCACCGCCCTGCGGACGACGGGCCTCCACCCGGTGCGTTTCCTCGTCGCGCCCCGCCTCATCGCGACCGTCACGATGATCCCGTGCGTCACGGTGCTCGGCGACCTCGTCGGGATCTTCGGCGGCCAGCTGGTGGCCCAGCACCTCCTCGGCATCAGCCCGACGGTCTACTACGAGCGGGGCTGGGACCAGCTCGGCCGGGACGACATCTGGCACGGCTTCCAGAAGAGCGTCGTCTTCGGGACGATCATCGGCCTGGTGGGCTGCTACCAGGGGTTCCAGGTGAAGGGCGGCGCCGAGGGGGTGGGGCGGGTGACCACCCAGGCGGTCGTGTCCTGCATCCTCCTGATCGTGGCCGCCGACGCGGTCCTCAACTACTTCCTCCTGTTCCAGTAGACTCACGCGGGCGCCATGTACACCAAACAGGCAGAGCTCAAGGCCGGCCTGATGTTCCTCGTCGCCCTCGCGGCGCTCCTGTTCGTGTTGTTCCGCGCCGGCGGCTCTCGGCTCCCGTGGGCGAAGGGCCCGTCAATCCACCTGCGGTTCGTCCAGGGCTTCGCGGCGCCGCACGTCGGCGACCCCGTGATGATGAACGGCCTGCGCATCGGCACCGTGAAGGCCGTCGGGCAGGGCACCGAGGTCCGCGGCGTCCCGGGCCCCGACGGGAAGACGCTGCCGCTGACCAACGACGACCGCGCGCGCCTGAAGCTCAAGCCCGGCGACGCGGGCGAGGCCCGCGAGGTGTTCGTGACCGCCGTCGTCGAGCTCCTCGACGAGAAGCAGGTGATCCCGAAGGGCACGCGCGGCCAGATCACCGTCAACCTCACCGGCGCGCGCGAGCTCGCGCTCCTGCCCGGGCTCTCGCGCGAGGACCTCCTCCCCGCGGACACCAAGGACGCGCCGATCCTCACGACGGCCGCCGGCGACATCGCCGACATCCAGCGCTCGATCCAGCAGCTGGCCGACAAGGTGGGGACCGTCGCGGACAACGCGAACCTCGTGCTCGCCGACGTGCGCGCGGCCATCGCCGACGTGCGGGCCAAGATCGCGGTGATCGACCTCTCCGGGATCCAGGAGAACGTGCTGGCCGCGTCGAGCGACCTGCGCGAGGCGCTCGCGACGACCCGCCGCCGCATCGACGAGATCGCGGGCCGGCTCGCCGACGCGGCGACGTCGGTCAAGGGCCTCGCGTCGGACGCGTCGCAGGGCGTCAAGGACATCACGGCCGACGTCCGCGAGATGCTCGGCCACCTCAAGAAGGCCTCGGCCGACATCGAGGGCATCGTGGCCCGCGCCGGCCCGAAGGTCGACGCGATCCTCGACGGCGTGGCCGCGACCGTCGCGTCCGCCGAGGGCTCCGTGAAGGAGTTCTCGGGCCTCGGCACCCGCGTGCAGGGCATCGTCGGCGAGGTGGGCCGCGACCTCGACGAGATCCTCTCGCGCGTCTCCGAGGGCGCGCACAACCTCTCCGACGTCCTCGAGGACCTCCGGGCCCACCCCTGGAAGCTCGCGAACAAGCCCGAGGACAAGGAGATCGCGTTCGAGAACCTGCGCAACGCGGCCAGCAACTACGTCCGGGCCACGCAGGCGATGCGGGACTCCCTTGGTGCGGTTCAGGCCCTCGAGGCCCGGCGGGACCTCCCGGACGCCGAGCGCCGGGCCCTCGTCCAGAAGGCCTACGACCGCCTGAAGGCCGACTTCGCGCGCTACGAGGAGACCGCGGCGTTCTTCACGCGGATGCTCCAGTCCCCGGCCGTCTCGACCGGCCGGTGACGCAGTTCGGCGCGCGGCCCACGGGGCCCGGCGCGGGGTCCGCCGCGCCCCGGCCGGTGCTGGCCCTCCGGCGGGGGTGACCTACTCTCTACCCGGGGCCCGCTTCGGCCCCCGCGCGGACGGTCTCCCGCGCTTCTGAGCACCCAACGGCAAGGAACCTCACCATGCGCAAGGTCGCGGTCATCGGCGGCGGGAACGTGGGCGCCACGGCGGCGTGGCAGATCGCTTCGAAGGACCTCGCGGACGTCGCCCTGTACGACATCCTCCCGGGCGTCCCCGCGGGCAAGGCGCTCGACATGAGCCAGGCCGGCGAGGTGTTCCACTTCGACGCGCGCATCGAGGGCTCGGACAAGATCGAGGTCATCCGCGGCGCCGAGGTCGTGGTCGTGACCGCGGGCTTCCCGCGCAAGCCCGGCATGGACCGCATGGACCTGCTGAAGAAGAACGTCGAGATCGCGAAGGCCGCGGCGCTCGGCATCAAGCAGCACGCGCCCGACGCGGTCGTCGTCGTCATCACGAACCCGCTCGACGTGATGACGTGGGTCGTGAAGGAGGTCACGGGCTTCCCGAAGCAGCGCGTCGTCGGCATGGCCGGCGTGCTCGACAGCGCCCGCTTCGCGCGCTTCGTCGCCGACGAGCTGCACTGCTCGGTGAAGGACGTCCGCCCGATGATCCTCGGCGGCCACGGCGACACCATGGTGCCGCTCGCCCGCTTCTCGACGGTCAACGGCGTCCCGCTGAGCGAGCTGATGCCCGCCGAGACGATCGCGAAGCTCGCCGACCGCGCCCGCAACGGCGGCGCCGAGATCGTGAAGCTGCTCGGCACCGGCAGCGCCTACTACGCGCCCGCCGCCAGCGCGACGCTCATGGTCGAGGCGATCCTCGGCGACACCGGCCGCATCCTCCCGTGCAGCAGCTACCTCACGGGCGAGTACGGCTTCGACGGCATCTACCTCGGCGTGCCCGTGGCGCTGGGCGCCGGCGGCGTGCGCCGCGTCGTCAGCCTCTCGCTCGACGCGGCCGAGAAGGCCGCGCTGGCGAAGAGCGCCGAGAGCGTCCGCACCGGCATCGCCGAGGCGAAGCCGATGCTGTAGGTCGCAGTTCCGGGACTGCGAGGCCCGCGGGCCTTCCGATCCCGAACCCGTCCCCGGGGGCCCGGCCGGGCGACGGCCGGGCCCCCGTCGTTTGAAGAGGGGACGCCCGGAACCGCACCCGGGGGGGTCCCGGGACCAGGGTCCCGGCGTAGACTGCGATGCCATGCGCCGAGGCCGCCTCCTCCCGCTGCTGCTGCTCGCCGGCTGGCTCGGGGTCGGCGTGTCGGCCGGGCCCCGCAACGCGGCGGCGGATTTCGGCAAGGACGAGGAGAAGTTCGACAACCAGGCCTACCCCGCGGAGTTCCGCGGGCGCGTGCTCGAGGCCATCGTCCGCGGGGCCAACTGGCTGCTGACGCACCAGCGCGACGACGGCTCGTGGGCGTCCGCGCAGGGGCAGGGCTACCCCATGGGGCCCACGGCCCTCGCGACGCTCGCGCTGCTCAAGTGCGGCATCCCGCCCGGGCACCCGAAGATCACGCGCGCGTTCGCGTACCTGAAGCAGCAGAAGCTGACGAAGGTCTACGAGGTCGCCGTGCTCATGATGGCGCTCGACGCGAAGTACGACCCCGCGCCGGACCCCTTCGCGAAGGAGGAGGTCGACCGCTACGGCAACCGCGTCGTGCCGGAGCCGTGCGCCGAGAACATGACGAAGGAGGACCTCGCCTGGATGAAGCAGGGCGTCGACTTCCTCGTCGGGCACCAGACGGGCGGCTACTGGCGCTACCCCGAGGGCGGCTTCGACCTCTCGAACACGCAGTACGCGCTGCTGGGCCTGAAGGCGGCGGACCGCTGCGGCCTGAAGGTGCCGCTCGAGGTCTGGCGCACGTCGCTCGCGTTCCTCCTCGGCCACCAGGACGCCGACGGCGCCGAGGTCGAGCTGCGCGGCAACGAGGTCCGCGGCGGGTACCGCGTCGAGTGGAAGGAGAAGGCGAAGGCCCGCGGCTTCAAGTACGTCGCGAGCCGGATGCCGACGACGGGCGCCATGACGACCGCGGGCGCCGCGGGGCTGATGATCTGCCAGAGCATGTTGTGGAAGTCGCGCAAGTTCACCGGCGAGGACCGCCAGCGCACGCGCGAGGCGATCCGCGACGCGCTCGCGTGGATGCAGACGAACTTCTCCGTCGTGGACAACCCGGGCGCCGGGCCGACGTGGCACTACTACTACCTGTACGGGCTCGAGCGCATGGGCGTCGTGGCCCACCTCCGCTTCCTCGGCCGCACCGACTGGTACCTCGACGGCGCCGAGCTCCTGCTGATGGAGCAGGACGACCGCGGCTCGTGGCAGGCGGGCGACGTCGTGGACACGTGTTTCGCGCTGTTGTTCCTGAAGCGGTCGTCGTTCCGCATCTCGAACGCGACGGTGACCCCGAGCGAGCCGAACATCTCGTCGGCGCCGGGCGAGACGCCGCCGCCGAAGGAGGCCCCGAAGGCCAAGGAGCCGGTCGCGCCGAGGTGACGCGAGGCCCGGCCCGCCGCGCGGGGGACGCAGGGCCCGGACCGCGAGCGGAGGCGGGCCGAAGGCCGCGGCGTCGCGGTCCCGG
>JAEUHO010000383.1 GCA_016795345.1 Planctomycetia bacterium
GCCGGCGCCGGACGCCTGCCGCAGCGCCTCGTCGAACAACGCGCCGACCGAACCGAGCCGCAGCGCGAGCGCGGCCACCCACGCCCCGATCGGGAGCAGCGTCCCGAGGAGGAACACCCCCCACCACGCGACCGCGGGGCCCGGCGCGACGCGGCGCGCGCGCACCTGCAGGACGACCGCCGTGCCGCCGACGAACGCCGGCGCGAACGGGTCCTTCGTGAGGAGCGCGAGCCCGCACGCGAGGCCCGCGGCGGCGACGTGGCGGAGGCGCCCGTCGGGCGCGCTCGCGCGGGCGAGCCCCACGAACGCGAGCCCCGTCCACGCCGCGAACGGCACGTCGTGCTCGGGGCTGCCGCCCCACGCGAGCGTCGCGCGGGTGCCCGCGAGGAGCAACGCGCCGACGAGGCCCGCCGCCTCCGCGCCGACGGCCCGCCCGAGCCACCACGGCGCGAGCGCGAACAACAGGCCCACGAGCACCGACCCGAGGCCGGCCACCGCGAGCGACACGTCGTCGAGCGCGGTCATCAGCCCGGCCTGCACCCACGACTGCAGCGGCGGCTTCTTGAGCCGCGGCTCGCCGTGGTACGACGGCACGAGCAGGTCGCCGGTGGTCGCCATCCCGCGGGCCACGACCCACGCGCGCGCCTCGGCCGCCTTCGTGAGCGGGCGGTCGTCGAGGGAGGGCAGGGTGGCCGCGAGGAAGGCGACGACGATCCACGCGGCCGCCCACGGGCGGCGCGCCGGCACCGCCGGCACCGTCGGCGGCGGGGAGGGCGGGGCGAGGCGGCCGGGCCTCGCGGTCACAGGAGGAGGGCCGCGACGCACGCGGTCATGAAGCAGGCGATGCTGCCCGCGACCATGGCCGGGAGGCCGTTGCGGGCGAGGGTCTCGCGCTGCTCGGGGACCAGCGCGCCGATCCCGCCCACCTGGATGGCGATGCTCGCGAAGTTCGAGAACCCGCAGAGCGCGTAGGTCGCGACCACGAGCGAACGCTCCGACAGGCCGGTCATGGGCGCCAGCCGCTGGTAGGCGATGTACTCGTTCATCACGGTCTTCACGCCGACCAGCTCGCCCACGCGCCCCGCCTCGTCCCAGGGCGCGCCCATCAGCCACGCCAGGGGCTTGAACACGACGCCGAGCGCGCCCTCGAGCGACCACCCGGGCTGCCCGAACCAGCCGCCGATGCCGCCGAGCGCCGCGTTCAGGAGCGCGATCAGCGCCGTGAACGCGATGAGCATGGCCCCGACGTTCACCGCGAGCACGAGGCCGTCGCGCGTGCCGGTCACCGCGGCGTCCACGACGTTGCGCGCCGGGCGCTCCATCACGATCCGGGTGGCGCCGCGCGTGACGGGCTCCTCGGTCTCGGGGCGCATGAGCTTGGCGCAGACGAGCGCGGCGGGCGCCGACATGAGGCTCGCGGCGATGAGGTGCCCGGCGAACTTCGCCGCGAAGGCCGGGTGCTGCGCGTGGAACATGCCGATGTAGGCCGCCATCACGCCGCCGGCCACCGTCGCGAAGCCGCCGGTCATGACGCAGAACACCTCGCTCCGGGTCATCTTCGGCAGGAAGGGCCGGATCACGAACGGCGCCTCGGTCTGCCCGACGAAGATGTTCGCGGCCGCGCTGAAGGCCTCCGCGCCCGAGACGTTCATGACGCGGCGCAGCGCCGTGCCGATCCCGCGCACGACCAGCTCGAGCACCCGCAGGTGGTAGAGCACGCTCATCAGCGCGCTGAAGAAGAGGATCGAGGGCAGCACCTGGAACGCGAACACCCACCCCACCGACAGCGGCTCGCCGTCGGCGCCGCGGCCCAGCGAGCCGCCCATGAGGCGCTCGCCGAAGACCAGCTCGGCGCCGGAGCGCGCGAACCCGAGCAGCGTGGTCACGCCGTGGCCCGCGGCCTCGAACGCCCCGCGCCCCCACGGCGTCTTGAGCGCGATCACGCCGAAGAGCAGCTGGAGGCCGAGCCCCCACGCGGGGATGCGCCAGTCGATCGCCCGGCGGCGGTCCGACAGCAGCCAGCAGAGGCCGACGAGGACGGCCAGGCCGAGGACCGGGATCAGACGCTCCATGACGGCTCCGCGCGGACGCCGTGATTCTGCCGGTCCGGCCCCCGCGGCGCCACCGCCGACGGGCCGCGCGTCGTCACTCGGCGGCGGCCTTCTCCGCCGCGTCGAAGTCGAAGGCGTTCCCGAACGTCTTCTCGACGTCGTCCCGGGTGACGCCCTCGCCGTCGATCCGCAGGACGCCGTTGGCGACGTTGTTCAGCAGGAGCTGGAGCGTGGCCCGCTTGTCGTCGGGACGGAGCTCGAGGAGGCCGCGCCGCCCCTTCACCGTCACCGGCTTCAGCCCGGCCCCGAGGAACGCGGGGTTCGAGAGCAGCGTCTGCAGCGGCGCCGACCACATCGACGCGCCGACCATCAGCTCGACGGTCACCCGCGCCTCGCCCTTCGTGTACGGGCGCCGGACGACCGTGCCGCCGCCGAGCGCCGCCAGCGCCGCGGCGTCCTGGCCCTCGGCCTCCTCCGCCTTCCAGCCCTCGGGCGCGGCCGGCAGCCGCGCCTTCAGCACCTCGGTCCGCAGCCGCGCCACCTCGGCGAGCACCAGCTGCAGGTCGCCCTGGGCGCGGCCGTAGCGCTTCTCCGCGAGCGCGGTCTTGATCCCGTCGAGCGTGGCCGGGAGGTCGAGGTCGTCGGCGCGGCTCCGGGTGGCGAGGCCGGCGAGGCCGACCACGACGGTGACGGCGAGCAGGGGCAGGGCGAGGCGGGCGCGGCGCATGGAGGGTCCTCCGTGGGTCCGGTCACGCTACCCCCGCGCCCCGGTCGCGCCGACGTCGGCCCCGCGTGCCCCCGTCCGGCGTCGGGGCGGCCCCCCGCCGGGCCGCGCGGGCGCGATCCCGGACGGAGCCTCCGGTCGCTCGTACCGTCGGGGGGTGCGTCGCGTCGTCGTCCCGCTGCTCCTCGCCCTCGCCGTCCCCGCGTGCACCCGCACCCGGCCCGCGGCCGGTCCCGTCCCCGACCGGGCTCCGCCCGCGGACGTGATCGCCCGGTACGCGAGGCCCGGCCCGGTCCCGCCCGCCCGCGTCGAGGTCGTCGCGCGCCGTCCCCGCCTCGAGACGTGCGACGTGACCCTGCCCGCGCGGTTCGCCCCCGACGCGCCGCCGGAGGCCCGCGCCCCGATCTCGATGCGGTGGTGGCGGCCGGTCCCGGCGGACGCGCCCCGGCCCGCCATCGTGATGTCGCCGATCCTCGGCGGCGAGGCGCTGCTCGTCAGCGACCTCGCCCTCGACCTCGCGTCGGACGGGTACCACGTGCTCGTCGTGCGGCGCGGCGAGCTGCGCGTGGACCCCGCGCGCGGCATCGAGCAGGTCGAGGACCGCCTGGCCGCCGACGTGTCCGGCCAGGTGCAGGCCCTCGACTGGCTGCTCACCCACCCCGACGTGGACGCGGCACGCGTGGCCTCGTTCGGGATCAGCGCGGGCGGCATCCAGGTCGCGATGGTCGCGGGGGCCGACCCGCGTTACCGCGCGCACGTGATCGCGCTCGCCGGCGGTCCGCTGCCGGACGTGCTGACGACCTCCTCCGAGAAGCAGCTGCGGCGCCTCGTGGCGTCCGGACGGGCGCAGACGGGCCTCACGACGGACGAATTGCGCGAGGCCCTGCGCCGCGCGATCGTCACCGACCCCGTGGCGCTCGCGCGACACGTCCCCCCCGAGCGCGTGCTGCTGATCCTCGCCGACCACGACACCTCGGTCCCGACCTGGACCGGCGAGCAGCTGCGCGAGGCCCTGGGCCGGCCCGAGACCGTCGTGCTGCCCTGGGGCCACTACGGGTCGATCCTGGCCCTGCCGCTCGTGCGGCAACGCATGCGCGCGTTCCTCGACCACCATCTCGGGCGGCCCGCGCCGCTCTGAACCCGCCGTCGGGCCCCCACCCGCCCGCGGGCCCCCCCGGGCGGGCCCGGAACGGGGCGTCCGCCCGCGTCCGCGCTACCGTCCTCCGTTCGTCCCGCCGGAGCCCCCCATGCGTTCGACGTCCCTCCGCACGCTCCTCGCCGCCGTGGCCGTGGTCGCCGTGTGTGCGCCCGCCGTACGGGCCGCCGAGCCCACCGAGTGGGCCGCCCGCCACATCCTCGTCGCCTACAAGGGCGCGGAGCGGGCCAAGCCCACGGTGACCCGCACGAAGGAGGAGGCGAAGGCCCTCGCGGCGAAGGTCGCCGCCGAGGCCGCCGCCGACGGCGCCGACTTCGCGAAGCTCTCGACGACGTACAGCGACGACGCGTTCGCCGCGGGCCAGGGCGGGTTCCTCGGCTTCTTCGAGCGCGGGACCATGACGCCGGCGTTCCAGGACGCGGTGGAGAAGCTGAAGCCGGGCGAGGTGTCGGGCGTCGTCGAGACGCCGTTCGGCTTCCACATCGTCCAGCGCCTCGACCTCGAGCAGGCGGCGGACCTCGTGGCCCGCACCCGCGCCACGGTGGTGATCGTGTTCTTCCCGTGGAAGGAGGTCGCCCGCGACCCGTCGGTCACGCGCGCCAAGGACCTCGCCCTGGCGGACGCGACGAAGGGGGCGGAGCAGCTGAAGGCCGGCGTCGCGCCGGCGGACCTGCCGGCGCCCCTCGGCGCGGCGCCCGCCGCGCCCGGGTTCCAGAGCCAGGTGCTCACGCGCGGCGGCGTGCGGGCCGAGTTCAAGGTCCTCGAGGACACCGCGTTCGCGCTGCCGGTCGGCGCCGTCGCCGCGCCGGTGGAGACGCCCGCCGGGTTCGCCGTCGTCCGGCGGCTGCCGTACTTCCGCATGCGCGTCGAGCACCTCGTCGTCCTG
>JAEUHO010000412.1 GCA_016795345.1 Planctomycetia bacterium
CCCTCACATCTGGAATCGGGCACGCGCTCGCCCGGGCGCGGCGGGAGGTGCGTTCATGGGCGCGTTGCTTGCCGCGCGGTATCTCCTCGCCGCGCTGTTCCGGGACTCGCTGCGACGCGCCTCGTAGATCGGAAGGCGTGATCGTGCCGCCTCGGGCGGGGCCCTCACATCTGGAATAGGGCACGCGCTCGCCCGGGCGCGGCGGGAGGTGCGTTCAGGGGCGCGTTGCTTGCCGCGCGGTATCTCCTCGCCGCGCTGCTCCGGGACGCGTTGCTCGCCGCGCTGTCCCGGGACGCGTTGCTCGCCGCGCTGTTCCGGGACTCGCTGCGACGCGCCTCGTAGATCGGAAGGCGTGATCTTGCCGCTTCGGGCGGGGCCCTCACATCTGGAAGAGGGCACGCGCTCGCCCGGGCGCGGCGGGAACTTTCGCCGCGCTGCTCCGGGACGCGTTGCTCGCCGCGCTGTCCCGGGACTCGCTGCGACGCGCCTCGTAGATCGGAAGGCGTGATCTTGCCGCTTCGGACGGTGCCCTCATGCCTGGAACGGCGCGCGCGCTCGCCCGGGCGCGGCGGGAGAGCCCGCGGCGCGCGTGAGGTCACTTCGTGATGGCTTGATCTGCCGGTCCCCGCTCGTTCGGGTGCCGGTCGGTCCGCCGGACCTCGGACGTCACGTTGCCGCGGCGCGGCGTCGGACGGGGCGCGGTCGTGGGGGTGGGGACGCAAGGCCCGGTGCGGCGCAGGCCGGGCCTCGCGGTCCCGGGAGCGGGGTTGAGGACCACCGCCGTACGGCGGGGCGGATGGGGAGCTTCGGTCGGGGTGGCGCCGCACTCGACCCGGACCACGGGGGGGACCCCGGACCGGACTACACTGCTCGCTCGAGTTCCGTCTCGTGGGCCCAGCGAGGAGTCCTCCCGTGACGTCATCCCTCCACCTGAACGGCCGCCGCGGCGTCCAGCTGCTCCAGGACCCGCTGACGAACAAGGGCACCGCGTTCACCGCCGCCGAGCGCGACGCGCTCGGCCTGCGGGGGCTCCTGCCGCCGCGCGTGTTCACCCCCGACCAGCAGCTGCTGCGCGTGTACGACAGCTACAAGCGCAAGCCCGACCCGCTCGAGAAGTACATCTACCTGAGCTCGCTGCAGGAGCGGAACGAGACGCTGTTCTACCGGCTCGTCCTCGCGCACCTCGAGGAGATGATGCCGATCATCTACACCCCGACGGTGGGGCTCGCGTGCCAGAAGTACGCGCACATCTGGCGCCGCCCGCGCGGCCTGTACGTGTCGGCGCAGGACCACGGCCGCGTGAAGGAGATCCTGCAGAACTGGCCCAACCCGGACGTGCGGATCATCGTCGTCACCGACGGCGAGCGCATCCTCGGCCTCGGCGACCTGGGCGCCAACGGCATGGGCATCCCGGTCGGCAAGCTCTCGCTGTACACGGCGTGCGCCGGCGTGCCGCCGGAGCAGTGCCTGCCGGTGATGCTCGACGTCGGCACCGACAACCAGGCCCTGCGGGAGGACCCGCTCTACCTCGGGCTCCAGCAGCCGCGCCTGCGCGGCGCCGCGTTCGACGCGCTCGTGGACGAGTTCGTCCAGGGCGTGCAGGTCATGTTCCCGCGCGCGTGCATCCAGTTCGAGGACTTCGGCAACTCGAACGCGTTCCGCCTGCTCCACAAGTACCAGGACCGCGTCTGCACGTTCAACGACGACATCCAGGGCACGGCGGGCGTCACGCTGGCCGGCCTGCTGTCGTCGCAGCGGCTGACGGGCACCGCGCTCCCGGACCAGCGGTTCCTGTTCCTCGGCGCGGGTGAGGCGGGCATCGGCATCGGCCACCTCATCTGCACGGCGCTGACGGCGGCGGGCGTGCCGCTGGACGTCGCGCGGCGGCAGTGCTGGTTCGTGGACTCGAAGGGCCTCGTCGTCCGGAGCCGCAAGGACCTCGTCGAGCACAAGCTGGCGTTCGCCCACGACGAGGCGCCGGCCCGGACGCTGCTGGAGGCCGTCGAGCGCGTGAAGCCGACGGCGCTGATCGGCGTCTCGGGGATGCCGCAGACGTTCGACGAGCCCGTCGTGCGCGCCATGGCCCGCCTCAACGCGCGGCCGGTGGTGTTCGCGCTGTCGAACCCGACGTCGCAGGCGGAGTGCACGGCCGAGCAGGCGTACGCCTGGAGCGACGGGCGCGCGGTGTTCGCGAGCGGCAGCCCGTTCGCGCCGGTGACGCTGAACGGCAAGACCCACGTCCCGGGCCAGGGCAACAACAGCTACATCTTCCCCGGCGTCGGCCTCGGCGTGGCCGCCGGCGAGGCGACCCGCGTCACCGACGAGATGTTCTACGTCGCGGCGCGCACGCTCGCGGACCTCGTCACGGACGCCGACCTCGCGGTGGGGCGGATCTACCCGGACCTGTCGCGCATCCGCGAGGTCTCGGCGGCCATCGGCGTCGCGGTCGCCGACCTCGCCTTCCGGCGCGGGCTCGCGCGCATGGCCCGGCCCGCCGACCTCGGGGCCTACGTGCGCTCGACGATGTTCGAGCCCGAGTACCGCGCGTACGTCTGAGCGCCCTCGCGGGCACGCGCGCCGCGGCCCCGGCCGGCGACGCGCTCACCCGCGCGGGTGGAACTTGCGGTGGACGCCCTTGAGGCGCTCCCGGTCCACGTGCGTGTAGATCTCGGTCGTCGCGACGTCGGCGTGGCCGAGCATCTCCTGCACGGCGCGCAGGTCGGCGCCGCCGGACAGCAGGTGCGTCGCGAAGGAGTGGCGGAGCACGTGGGGCGACCGCGGCCCGGCGACGCCGGCGGCCGCGGCCCGCCCGCCGAGCAGCCGGAAGACGCGGTGACGGTCGAGGGGCCCGCCGGTCCGCGAGAGGAAGAGGCGGTCGCAGGGGGCCGCGCCGACGAGCGCGGGCCGGCCGGTCGCGAGGTACGCCGCGATCGCCTCGGCCGCCGGGACCGACAACGGGACCCACCGCTCCTTCCGGCCCTTGCCGAGGCACCGGGCCACGCGGTCGGCGAGGCGGACGTCCTCGACGCGCCAACCGCACGCTTCCGACACGCGGGCCCCGGTCGCGTACATCGCCTCGACGAGCGCGCGGTCGCGGAGCGCGAGCGGGCCGGCGGCGGGCCTCGCGTCGCCGTGCTCGAGGATCGAGGCCACGGACGTGCGGGACAGCACCTTCGGCAGCCGGCGCCCCCGGCGGGGCGAGGGCAGCCCGGCCGTCGGGTCGGCCTCGAGGCGGATCCACGACCGGCAGAACCGCCAGAACCCCCGGAACGCCGCGAGACGTCGCGCGATCGAGGCCGGGGCCTTCCCGGCCTCGCGCTCGAGGTTCATCCACCGCAGGAGCCCGGTCCGCTCCACCCGTGTGAGGTCGTCCCGTTGGGCCGGGGGGAGCGCGCGGAAGACCTCGACGAGGTCGCGCCCGTACGCGTCGATCGTGTGGGGCGACGCCCCGGCCTCGACCCGGAGGTGGTCGAGGTAGGCCTGGATGGCCGTCTTCGGGGAGGGGGCGGGCGGCATGGCGTCTCCTCCCTCCATCGGTCGGCTCCCCCCGGGTCCAATCGGAGTCGTTGGACATCCCCCCGAGGCGCCTGTATTCTCCGCGCCCCTCGCCGATCGAACCCGGGGGTGGTGATGACGAACAACAACAAGAAGCGCGGAAGTCCTGCCCGCACGCCGACTTCCGCTCCGACCCCGGCGGCGAAGCCGAAGCCCCCGGCGGCCGGCAAGTCGCCCCCCCCGGTGAAGGCGCCCGCGCCAAGCCCGGCCAAGCCGGCCCCGGCTCCGGAGGGTGCGGCGAAGCGTCCCGTGAAGGCGCCGCCGAAGCTCGCCGAGAAGGCCGCGCCGCCCGCCAAGCCGGCGGCGAAGGCCCCGGGGACCGCCAAGCCGGTCTTGAAGGCGAGTGGCTCGAAGGCGAACGGCGCGAAGGCGACCCCCGCCGCGCCCCCCCCGGCGACGGCCCCGACCGGCGCCGCGACGAAGCCGTCCAAGAAGTCCGCCAAGGCGAGCACGCCCGCGCCGACGACGCCCGCGGCGCCCCCGAAGCCGCGCACGTTCCCCAAGGGGGGACCGGCGAAGGCGGACCTCAAGCGCTACCGCGAGGCGCTCCTCGCCCGCCGCCGCGAGCTGCTGTCGTCGAGCAAGGAACTGGCCGCGGAGGCCCTCCAGGCCGGCGGCGGCGACTTCTCCGTCGACCACATGGCGGACCATGGGTCCGACAACTACGAGCAGGACTTCAACCTGAAGCTGCTCGAGGGCGAGGCCGGGCAGTTGGCCGACATCCGCGACGCGCTGGCGAAGCTCGACGGGAAGGGGGAGCTCCCCTTCGGCCTCTGCGAGGGCTGCGCCGACGAGCCCCAGGGGCGCTGCCCGACGTGCCCGTGGATCCCGGCCTCCCGCCTCGACGCGATCCCGCACGCGCGGCTGTGCGTCCAGATGAAGGAGCGCGAAGAGGCGCGCGGCTGACCCCGCGGGCCGGATCGCCCCCCGCGCGCCGGCGACGGCGTGGGGGGGCGGCCGCGCCGGCGACGGCGGCCGGCGGTGCAGGGACCGCGCAGGCTCGCCTTCCTTGCCCCCTGCGGTAGCGTGAACCGGATGCCCGACGCCGTCCCCACCCCGTCCACGGCCCGCCGCGGCCTCCCCGCGCGGAAGGTCGTCGCGCTCGTCCTCGTGGTCGCCGCCCTCGGCGTGGACCTCTGGTCGAAGGGCTGGATGCAGGACCGGCTGGGGATGGACGCGGCGCGCCCCGAGGTGTCCGAGGTGATCGAGCTGGTGCCGGGGTTCTTCCGGCTCCACGGCCACTGGAACCCGGGCATCACGTTCGGGATGCTCCCGCACCGGACCGAGGCGATCCTCACGTTCACCGTGCTCGCGTGCCTCGGCCTGTTCGTCGCGATCCTCGTGAACACGAGCCGCAGCCGCCTGCTGCACGTCTCCCTCGCGCTCATCCTCGGCGGCGCGCTCGGCAACCTGTACGACCGGTGGCAGTGGCAGCAGGTCCGCGACTTCCTCGTCGTGTACTGGAAGTCGCCCGAGATCTGGCAGTGGCCGGCGTTCAACGCCGCCGACAGCTTCATCGTCGTGGGCGTGATCCTCATCCTCTGGCGCGAGTTCTTCGGCCGCCGCGACCTCCCCGTCGCCGCGCCCGCCGCCGTCCGCCCGCCGCCCGCGCCGGGGAACGCGTCGTGACGGCGCCGCACCCCGGCGCCGCCGGCGCCCCGGGCGCGGGCCCCGCCGCCCCGCCCGTGGACCTCACGGTCCGCCTCGGGCCGCTCACGCTCGCCAACCCGGTGATGACGGCGTCGGGCACCTACGGCAAGGGCCTCGAGTTCCGCCCGTTCTACGAGGTGGGCCGGCTCGGCGCGATCGTCGTGAAGACGATCACGTCGGAGCCGCGCGCCGGCAACGCCCCGCGCCGCCTCGTCGAGACCGCGGGCGGCCTGCTCAACTCGATCGGGCTCGAGAACCCGGGCATCGACGAGTACGTGCGCACGTACCTCCCGCTGCTCCGCACGCTCCGCGCGCCCGTCGTCATCAACATCGCCGGCCACAGCCCCGACGACTTCGCCGCGCTCGCCGCGCGCCTCGACCCCGAGCCCGGCATCGCGGCCCTCGAGCTGAACATGTCGTGCCCGAACGTGGCGCACGGCATGGACTTCTCGACGAACCCCGAGGCGGCGAAGGACGTGGTCACGCGCGTCCGCGCGAAGACGGGCCTCCCGCTGATCGCCAAGCTCTCGCCCAACGTGACCGACGTCCGGCCCATCGCCAAGGCGGCCGTCGCGGCGGGCGCGAACGCCGTGAGCGTCATCAACACGCTCCTCGGCATCGCCATCGACTGGCGGCGCCGGATGCCGGTCCTCGGGCGCGGCGTCGGCGGCCTCTCCGGGCCCGCCATCAAGCCCGTGGCCCTGCGCATCGTCCGCGACGTCTCCCGCGCCATCGACGCGCCGGTCATCGGCATCGGCGGCATCCAGGACGCGGACGACGCGATGGAGTTCCTCGTCGCGGGCGCCAGCGCGATCCAGGTCGGCACGGCCAACTACTACCTGCCGACCGCCTGCGTGGACATCCTCGACGGGCTCCCGAGCCGCTTCGCCGCGCTGGGGGCGACGAAGATGGGGGATGTGGTCGGGACGCTCCGGGATCCGCTGCAGACGGCGTAGGAACGCCAGCCTCGGGAGCGGAAGGCGGTCCCGCCGTCTGCAGGGGATCCCGGAGCGATTCTTCTCGCCGCGCTGTTCCGGGACTCGCTGCGACGCGCCTTGAAGATCGGAAGGCGTGATCTTGCCGCCTCGGACGGAGCCCTCACATCTGGAACAGGGCACCCGCTCGCCCGGGCGCGGCGGGAGTTGCGTTCAAGAACGCGGTCGTGCGATGCGCGGTTACCTCGCCGCGCTGTCCCCGGGGCGGTCTTCTCGCCGCGCTGTCCCGGGACTCGCTGCGACGCGCCCTGAAGATCGGAAGGCGTGATCTTGCCGCCTCGGACGGAGCCCTCACATCTGGAACAGGGCACCCGCTCGCCCGGGCGCGGCGGGAGTTGCGTCCAGGGAGGTGGTATCGCGTTCGCGGTCGGGTGCGCTCCGTCTTTCCGCTGGGCCCCCGCACTGCCGGGTCTTCGTCCGGAACTTCATTCCTCTCCCTGGCTTCGCTTCCGCTTCGCGGCCGCGCGCGCGGCGAGGAGGTGGGGCGGGACGGAGGCGGGGCGGCGGAACGGGTCGGGACCGCGAGGCCCGGTGCGGAGGACGGAGGCGAGCGGGCCTCGCGGTCCCGGGAGGTGGGGTGCGGACGCCGATGCGGTCGAGGCCTCGGCCGCCGCGTGGGGCGTGACCGGGGCCCCAGGGGCCCCCGTGCGCTCAAGGGGGCACCACCCGGGGGACGTGCTACCGTCCCGCGTTGCCCTAGGACCCCCCTCGGACGACCGGGAGCCCCGCGCGGATGGCCAGTTTCGGTGACTTGCTGAAGGGCGTGTTCGGGTCGCGCAACGACCGGACCGTCAAGGCGCTCCTGCCCCTCGTCGAGCGGGTGAACGCCCTCGAGCCGTCGTTCGCGCGCCTCCCGGACGAGGCCCTGCGCGGCAAGACCCCGGAGTTCCGCAAGCGGCTGGCGGCGGGGGAGACCCTCGACGACCTGCTGCCGGAGGCGTTCGCCGCGTGCCGCGAGGCCGCCAAGCGCACCATCGGGCTGCGGCACTTCGACGTGCAGATCATCGGCGCCACGGTCCTGCACCGCGGCATGATCGCCGAGATGGTGACCGGCGAGGGCAAGACCCTCGTCGCCACGCCGGCCGTGTACCTGAACGCCCTGGCCGGGCAGGTGCACGTCGTCACGGTGAACGACTACCTCGCCCGCCGCGACGCCGAGTGGATGCGCCCGGTCTACGAGACGCTGGGGATGAAGGTGGGGGCCATCCAGGCCCACATGCACTCCAGCGAGCGCATCCCGATCTACCGCGGCGACATCGTCTACGGCACCAACAGCGAGTTCGGCTTCGACTACCTCCGCGACCACATGAAGGTCCGCGTCGAGGACCAGTGCCAGCGCGCGCTGCGGTTCGCCGTCGTCGACGAGGTGGACTCCATCCTCATCGACGAGGCGCGCACCCCGCTCATCATCAGCGGGCCCGCCGAGGACGACCGCGGCCTCTACGAGGAGGCCGACGCGATCGCCCGCAAGCTGCGCCGCGGCGAGGACTTCGAGGTCAAGGAGAAGGAGCACCAGTGCATCCTGACCGACGAAGGCTACGAGAAGGCCGAGAAGCTCGCCGGCGTCTCGTTCTTCGAGGGCGGCGTCACGGACTGGCCGCACCTGATCGAGACCGCCCTGCGCGCGCACCACATCTACCAGCGTGACGTCGACTACGTGGCGCACGACGACGAGATCATCATCGTCGACGAGTTCACGGGCCGCCTCATGCAGGGCCGGCGCTGGTCCGACGGCCTCCACCAGGCCGTCGAGGCGAAGGAAGGGATCCGCGTCCGCGAGGAGAACCAGACCCTCGCGACGATCACCTACCAGAACTTCTTCAAGCTCTACCACAAGCTCGGCGGCATGACCGGCACGGCGGCCACCGAGGCCGCCGAGTTCTGGAGCATCTACAAGCTCGACGTCGTCTCGATCCCGACGAACCGCCCGCTCGTGCGCACGTCGGCCGACGACCGCATCTACCGCACCGAGAAGGAGAAGTTCGCCGCCGTCGTCGAGGAGATCGTCGAGGTCCACAAGACCGGGCGGCCGATCCTCGTCGGCACGACGAGCATCGAGAAGAGCGAGCGCGTCTCCGGGATGCTGCAGCGGCGGGGCGTCGCGCACGCCGTGCTCAACGCGAAGCAGCACGACCGCGAGGCCATGGTGGTCGCGGAGGCCGGCTTCGAGGGCAAGGTCACGATCGCGACGAACATGGCCGGTCGCGGCACCGACATCCTCCTCGGGCCCGGCGTCGCCGCGAAGGGCGGCCTCCACATCGTCGGCACCGAGCGCCACGAGTCGCGGCGCATCGACAACCAGCTCCGCGGCCGCGCCGGCCGCCAGGGCGACCCCGGCTCCTCGCAGTTCTTCCTCTCGCTCGAGGACGACCTGATGCGGAAGTTCGCCCCCGAGTGGGTGGGGCGCTTCCTCGCGCGGCTCGGCCTGCAGGAGGGCGAGGAGATCTCCTCGCCCATGGTCAGCAAGGCGATCACGCGCGCGCAGAAGAAGGTCGAGGCGTACAACTTCGAGATCCGCAAGAACCTCCTCGAGTACGACGAGGTCATGGACCTCCAGCGCAAGGAGGTCTACGGGCTCCGGCAGTCGATCCTCGAGGGCGACGAGAAGCGGCAGCACGGCGTCATCGACCGCATGATCCGCAAGGTCGTCCAGGACCACGCGGAGCTGCAGCTCGGCCGCGAGACGCCGCCGGAGCAGCGCAACCCCGCCGCGCTCGCGACGTGGTTCCGCCGCCACTTCGGCGTCGACGCGACGGACGGCGACGCCGGGCCCGGCCCGGCCGAGGCGACGGAGCGGCTCGCGCGGATCGCCCTCGAGCGCTGGGGCCGCCGCGAGCAGGAGATCGGCTCGACCGACATGCGCCGGCTCGAGCGCTTCCTGCTGCTCAACTCCATCGACTCGAAGTGGAAGGACCACCTCCGGGCGATGGACGGGCTCAAGACCGGCATCAACATGCGGGCCTACGGCCAGCTCGACCCCAAGGTCGAGTACAAGGTCGAGGGGCACCGGATGTTCTCGGAGATGATCGCCGCCATCCGCGAGGAGGTGACCGACCTCCTCTTCAAGGCGCGACTGCAGTCCGAGGAGGAGGCGGCGCTCGCCGAGCGCTGGGAGGACGCGGCCCCGCTGCCGCCGCCTCCGCCGCCGCCCGTGGCGCGTCCGACGCCCCCGCCGCCTCCGCCGCCTCCGCCCGCGGCGACGCGCGGCCCGGCCGTCGGCCCGCGCACGGGCCCCCAGGCCTACGACGCCGCGCGGTCGGGCGCGCCCGTGGGCTCGACGCCGCAGGGCCCGGCCCAGCCGATCCGTCGCGACGCGCCCAAGCTCGGCCGCAACGACCCGTGCTGGTGCAAGTCGGGGAAGAAGTTCAAGGCCTGCCACGGCAAGGAGTAGGCGCCGTGGGCGCAGCCGCGCGAGACCCCCTGCGCCGCGGAGCGCCGTCGTGACGGCGCCCGCCGGCGCGGCGGGCCACGGCGCGCCCGCGCGGCCGCAGGCCTGGCCCCGGCTGCCGGGCCGCGTGGCCCACTTCGTCGCGGACGCGGGGTACGCCGCGCTCGGCGCGCTGCTGCTGCCGTGGGCGTTCGGCCGCACGGTCGCGAACCCGAAGGCCCGCGCGCGCTGGACCGCCTACCTGCGCGACGTGCCCGCCCGGTTCGGGCGCCGCGCGCCGCGGCGGTCGACCGGGCCTTGCGTCTGGGTGCACGGGGTCAGCGTCGGCGAGGTGAAGGCCGCGGCGCGGCTCGTCGAGCGGATCGAGCAGCGCGTGCCGGGGATCGAGGTCGTCGTCACCGCGACCACCGACACCGGCTACCGCGTCGCGCGCGAGCGCTACCCCGGCCACCGCGTCGAGTTCTACCCGCCGGACGTGTCGTGGATCGTGCGGGACGCGCTCGACCGGCTCCGGCCCGACCTCGTCGTGCTCGTCGAGAGCGAGTTCTGGCCCAACTTCCTCACGGCGGTCTCGCACCGCGGGATCCCGACCGTCCTCGTCAACGGGCGCATCAGCGAGCGCTCCGCGTCGCGGTTCCGGCGCGGCGGCCGGCTCACGCGCGGCCTGCTCTCGGCCATCGCCCGCTTCTGCGTGCAGCTGCCGGTGCACGCGGACCGGTTCACGTCGCTCGGCCTGCCCGCCGACCACGTCGTGGTCACCGGCAACCTGAAGTTCGACAACGTGCCGATCCTCGCGGACCGGCGCCGGAGCGACGCCTACGCGAACCTCCTCGGCGTGACCGACGGCCGGCCGCTCTTCGTCGCCGGCAGCACGCACCCGCCCGAGGAACGCTGGATGGGGCAGGTGGTGCGGCGCGTGCGCGCCGGCGGCGTCCCGTTGCGGGCGGTCGTCGCGCCGCGGCACCCGGCGCGGGCCGACGCCGTGGAGGCCGACCTGCGGCGCGAGGGCGTCGACGTCGTCCGCCGCAGCCGGCTCGTCGAGGGCGGCGCGAAGGCGTCGGGCGACGCGGTCGTCCTGCTCGACACCGTGGGGGAGCTCGAGGCCGTCTACGCGCTCGCCGACGTCGTCTACGTCGGCGGGAGCCTCGTGCGGCACGGCGGGCAGAACGTGATGGAGCCCGCGAGCGTCGGCAAGCCCATCCTGGTGGGGCCGCACACGTGGAACTTCCGCGGCGAGGTGGACCTCCTCGCCGCGTCGGGCGCGCTCGAGGTCGTGTCCGACGTGGACGCGCTCGTCGCGGGCGTGCTCCGCGCGCTCGGCGACCCGGCCGCCGCGCGCGCCCGCGGGGAGCGGGGGCGCGAGGCGATCCTCGAGAGCAAGGGCGCGACGGAGCGGACGCTCGCGGCGCTCGAGCCGTGGCTCGCCCCGCTGGCCGCGCGCGCGCCCGGTGCCGGCGTCAGTTCGTGAAGACGACCGTGGTCACGAGGCCGTCCTCGATGTCCACCGTCACGCCCTCGATCAGGCCGTCGCGCCAGAACACGTCCACGTCGTAGAAGTCCGGGAAGAGGTCGACCTCGAACGTGTCGCCGGGGAAGAGGTCGACGATGTAGGACTCGACGGGCCCGAACGGCTGCGAGATCTCGACCACCTCGAGCATCTCGAAGGAGTTGATGTTGTTCACCACCTCCAGCGTGCCGCCGTAGACCTCGTAGTAGTCGCCGCCACCGCACCCCGTGGCCGGCAGCGCAACGGCCAGGGCGAGGGCGGGCGCGGCGAGACGTCGCATCCAGGTGGGGAGCGTGAACATGGGCGGTGTCCTCCGGAGGGGACCGGTCCCTGCAGGATCCGGCAGAATCGAGGCTGCCGTCCCGTCAAACCGGGACGACCCCGGGGAGGTCGCAAAGGCCGTACCCATCGCGCCGCATGACGGCGCCGCTCCGGTTTCCCTGGGGACGCGGTCCCCCCGGGACCGTAGCATCCCGCCCCAACCCCTGGGAGGCCGTATGGCGTTCCTCTTCACGTCCGAGTCCGTCACCGGTGGCCACCCCGACAAGGTCGCCGACCAGATCTCCGACGCCGTCCTCGACGCGTACCTCGCGCAGGACCGCAAGGCCCGCGTCGCGGTCGAGACCTACGTGACGAACGGGTTGTGCCTCGTCGGCGGCGAGGTGCGCGCGCGCGACGACGTGCGCGTGGACGCCGCCGAGGTCGCGCGTCGCGTGATCCGCCAGTGCGGCTACGACGACCCGCGGTGCGGCTATCCCGCCGACGACATCGCGGTGCTGCTCGCCATCGGCCGGCAGTCGCCCGAGATCGCGCAGGGCGTCGACCGCGGCCCCGAGGACGCGCAGGGCGCCGGCGACCAGGGCCTCATGTTCGGCTACGCCTGCCGCGAGACGCCCGAGCTGATGCCGCTGCCGATCACGCTGGCGCACCGCATGTCGCGCGGGCTCACCGAGCTCCGCACGAGCAGGACGCTGCCGTACCTCCGTCCCGACGGCAAGACGCAGGTCACCGTCGAGTACGGCGACGACGGCCGGGCCCGCCGCCTCGCGGGGCTCGTCGTGTCGTGCCAGCACGACGAGGGCGTGACGTCCGACCGCATCCGCGCGGACCTCGAGAAGCACCTGCTGCCCGCGTGCCTGCCGCCCGGGCTGCGCGACGCGAAGACCGTCCTCCACGTCAACCCCACGGGCGCCTTCTCCATCGGCGGCCCCAAGGGCGACACCGGCCTCACCGGCCGCAAGATCATCGTCGACACGTACGGCGGCTGGGCGTCGCACGGCGGCGGCGCGTTCAGCGGCAAGGACCCGAGCAAGGTGGACCGCAGCGCCGCCTACATCGCGCGCTACGTCGCCAAGAACGTCGTCGCGTCGGGCGTCGCGGACGCGTGCGAGATCCAGCTCGCGTACGTCATCGGCGTCGCGGAACCCGCGTCGCTGCGCGTGCGCGCCGAGGGCTGGGGGCGCAAGATCCCGTCGGACGCCGCCATCGAGCGCGCGATCCGCGCGGTCTTCAAGCTCACCCCGGCCGCGATCATCCGCGACCTCGACCTGCTCCGGCCCATCTACCAGAAGACCGCGAGCGGCGGTCACTTCGGGCGCCAGGACCCGGAGTTCACGTGGGAGCGAACGGACCGCGCGGCGGACATCGCATCGGCGGTGAGCAAGGCGTAGGGTCGCCGCGCGATTTGCTGCGCCGCGCGGTTCCGGGACTCGCTGCGACGCGCCCTCCAGATCGGAGGGCGTGATCTTGCCGCTTCGGACGGGGCCTGAAAATCTGGAATAGGGCACCCGCTCGCCCGGGCGCGGCGGGAATGGCGTCCAGGGGGGCGGAGTGGTCGCCGCGCGCGTTTCCTCGCCGCGCGGTTCCGGGACTCGCTGCGACGCGCCCTCCAGATCGGAGGGCGTGAGCTTGCCGCTTCGGACGGGGCCTGAAGATCTGGAACAGCGCACCCGCTCGCCCGGGCGCGGAGGGAGTGGCGTTGAGGGGGGGGGCGGGGCTCTCGCCGCGGGGGGCGGGCTGGTGGTGAGGTGCAGGCCGGAGCGGAGGGCGGGAGCGTGCCGAGGGGGAGTGGCCCGAAAGGGGGGGACGAGGGCACACCGAGGGGGACGCGAGGCCCGGTGCGGCGTAACCGTCGGTGGGGGTGGGTGGCAACCTAGATATCGGTGAGGCGGCGGGCCGGCCGACGGCGGCGAGCGGGCCTTGCGTCCTAAGGGCCTGTACGCGGCCAAGTTAGGCCGAACAGCGGGCTCGACGGCTTGGCAACGGCACGGCGATTGAATACGATGCGCCGTCTCACCCCCTGACCCGGCGCCCGATCGGCGCCCCCCGGAGATTGCCCCATGAAGCGCCGCCAGGCCGGCTTCTCGTTCATCGAGATCCTCGTCGTGATGGGGATCATCTCCGTGCTCGTCAGCATGGTCGTGTTCGTCGTCCCGATGATTCAGGAGAACACGCGCCGCACGAAGTCGTCCGACAACGTGCAGCAGATGATCAAGTACTACATCGCGGACGGCGCCGGCGTCTCGAAGCCGTGGCCCGCGTTCAACGGCAAGAGCTTCGTGCTCTGGCTCGTCGCGACCGGCAAGATCGACAAGCGCGACGACAAGCAGCTCCAGGCCCTGTTCTCGCCCGGCGACACGAACTACAGCTGGGACGGGGTGGGCATCAAGGCGTACGCCGGGCTCACGAAGGAGTCGCTGCGCACCGAGAACTCCGAGCTGTTCAAGCTCACGTCGTACGCCGGCCGCCGCAACGCGACGGACGGGCACAAGCTGACGCCCGACGAGCTCTCGAAGGGCGCGCTCTGCATCTGCGACGACGACGACGGCGCGCTGCACCACCCGAAGGGGCTCGTGATCGGGTACGTCAGCGGCGCGGCCAAGTTCGTCCCGTGGGACGAGCTCGACATGAGCCCGCCGGCCGACACGAACAACCCGGAGAACACCCTCGGGGACCAGTCGCCGAACCCCGAGCTGAAGCACATGTCGTCGCAGAACTGACGCGCCGCGCGTTCTGCGCCGCCGGCCGGGTCCCGCCCCCGCGGAGCCCGGCCGGCGGCGTTTTCGCCGGGCCCAATCCCCGGGGCGCCCGCCGCCCGGGCCGGGTGCGGCGGACCGGCGCGTCCGCGGGCAGGGGACCGGTGGCGCACCCGGCGCCCCGGGCGGGACGTCCGACCCGCCGGCGGGGGGGCGCCTCCCCCCGAGCCGGTGGTAAGTCCAGCGGGGTCTTGGCTTTGCGGGCGCCGACTTGGTATGTTCCCGGGGCTGTTCCGGAGGGTTCGATGAACGTCCGCCGTCTCGCTCTCGGTCTGTCCCTCGCCGTCGCCGCGTTCGCGGTCGGCGCCCCCGCCCTCGTGCGCGCCGAAGACGCGCCGGCCGCCGCGCCCTCGAGCGCGAAGCGCTGGACGCTCGACTTCAGCCACGGGCCGCTCCGGCGCGTGCTGGTGGACAACGGTTCCGGCCGGGACTCGACCTACCTCTACATGACGATGAAGGTCGGCAACAAGACGGGCCTCGCCCGCCCGTGGCGCGGCCTCGTGACCGCGAAGGTCGACACGAAGGCCGACCCCTACGTCGCCGGCGGCTTCCCGATCGCGCTCGAGGCCATCCGCCGCCAGGAGCACAACAAGGGCCTCATCGCGATCGAGGACACGACGTTCCGGGCCGGCGACGAGGGCAAGATCCCCGACGGCGCGACGTACGACCTCGTGGCGATCTTCGGCCCCGTGGACGCCGGCTGGGCGACGTTCCGGGTGGACGTGTTCGGGCTCGTGAACCCGATCGCCCTCCTCAAGGTCCTCAAGTACGGCGACAAGCAGGTCGTGCAGGAGGCCGCCTACCAGGAGCGCAACGAGAAGGTCATGGCCGAGCTCTCCGCCGCCGCGAAGGCGAGCGGCAGCGACATCCCGCGCCCGACCGCCGAGTACCAGGACGTCCTCGAGCGCCGCTCGTACGTGATGGAGTACCGCCGCAAGGGCGACGAGTTCCGTCCCGACGACGACCCGATCGAGTTCGTCCGCGAGCGCTGGGAAGTCATCGGCGAGCCGAAGGTCCTCCCGACGCGATAATGCTCGCGCAGCTGTTCCTCCCTCGCGGGGGGACTGACTGATTCTGAACGGCCTCCGAGCGGGATCCCGCGCTCGGAGGCCGTTCGCATTCGTGCTCGGTCGGGCTGCGCGGGAGGGCGATCGTCCCCTGCAGATCGGAAGCGAGATCTCCCGGCGTGCATCGGCGACCGCACGGCTGTCCCTAATGCTCGCGCAGCTGTTCCTCCCTCGCGGGGGAACCGCCCGACGTCTGAACGGCCTCCGAGGGGGATCACTCCCTTGGAGGCCGTTCGCGCTCGTGCTCGGTCGGGCCGCGCGGGAGGGCGGGGACGCCCCGTGGTTCGGCTGCGGGATCTCCCGGCGTGCATCGGCGACCGCCCGGCTGTTCCTCCCGCGTGTTTCCTCGCGCGGCGGCTCCTCCCTCGCGGGGGGACCGCCCGACGGCGGAACGCCTCCGAGCGGGACTCCGAAAGGGGAGGATCCACGGCTCCGAACTCGGTCGGGCCGCGCGGGGAAGGGCGCGCCGGGGACCGATGGGGGTCTTGACGCTCCGGAGGGCACCTCGCCGGCGGGCCTAGGAGCGATTCGGACGACTCACGGGTCGTCCGATCGCGCGCCCAGGCCGCGAGTTCGGAGACGCACCGGACGGAGTTCGAGGGACGCGCCCGCGTTCTCGGGCGATCCAGTGTGCGCGGAAGCGTGGAAGACACGCATTACCAGACGCAGGCGAGCGGGCCTCGCGTTGGAGGCCCGGGGTCTGGCCACGTTATCGGGCGATGTCAGGGGTATGGGTACGAGGGTTGCGCGCGGCGAGTCGGAGAATGGGGTCGCCCGAGATTCGGAGCGGCGCGGCCGAAATCGCGGCAGAATCCCGCGCATGGATCGTCCGTCGGATGTGGACGCACCGCCCCGCGGGGCGGCCCTCGATCGCCGTGCCCTGCTGGCCCGGGCTGTCGCCGTGGCCGCGGCGCTCGGCTGGGGGCCGGCCGCCGTCGCCCGCGCGGGCGAACGGGCGCGGGCGCGCGGCGCGGCCCCCGTCGGGCCCGCGCGGGTGCTCACGACCGAGGAGTGGGCCACGCTGGCCGCCGTCCAGGAGACGCTCTGGCCGGCGGGCGAAGGGTGCCCCGGGGCGCGGGACCTGAACGCGACGGGCGTCCTCGACGCCGCGCTCGCCGACCCGGGCACGCCTCCGATCCAGACGACGTGGGTGCGGGGCGGGCTGCCCGCCCTCCGGGAGCTTGCCGTCGCGCGGGGCGCGGCGTCGTTCGAGGCCCTCGACGCCGCCGGGCGGGAGGCGGTCCTCGTGGCCTTCCGCGACCGCCCCGAGGGCCGCGGCTGGATCCGCCTCGTGCTCGGGTACACCCGCGAGGCCGTCCTCGGCGACCCCGTCCAC
>JAEUHO010000418.1 GCA_016795345.1 Planctomycetia bacterium
CCCTCGTGCGGTTCGTCGCCGACGGCGGCGCCACCCCGTTCGGCAACGGCACCCTGCGGGAGATGACGGTCGCCGGCACGGTGAACGCCGCCGGCACCCAGATCACCGGCACGACCCCGCTGCTCGCGTTGTGCCCGACCGGCACCCTGGGCGTCGCGATCCGCGTGATGCTCCAGGACGGCACGTCGGTCCAGACGGGCCCCGGCTTCGCGACGTTCCAGGCGCCGACGGTGACGTCCTTCGCGCCCGCGACGTTCGACGCGGCGGCGCCCTCGCCCTCCACGTTCACGATCACCGGGACCGGCTTCGGGCCGGTTGGGTCGTTCGTGAACGTCCGGTTCTCGGCCACGGGCGGCGCCCGCCCGTTCGGCGGCGGCACGCTCGCGGACATCATCGTCCTGGGCCAGGTCGCGTCCGCAACCTCCGTGACCGGGACGCTCCCGCTCGCGACCGTCTGCGGCGTCCCGAGCGTCACGGCGACCGTCACCGTGAACCTCACGGGCGGCGCGTGCGCCAGCACGACGGCGGGCGCGGTCACGATGAACGGTCCGACCTTCGCCGTCAGCACCCCGCTGACCCCGACGTCGGTCGCGAGCACGTCGTCGAGCACGTTCACGCTGAACGGCACGGGCTTCGGCCCCGTCGGCCAGCCCGCGTTCGTCACGTTCACGGCGCTCGCCGGCTCGCCGTTCGGCAACGGCACCCTCGTGGAGACGACGGTGACCGGGACGATCACGTCGGCGACCCAGATCACCGGCTTCACGCCCCTGGCCGCCGTCTGCACGGGCACGGCCACCGCGCGGCTCTCGGTGCGGCTGCCGAACGGGTCGTGCACGCCGGTCGTCGGCGCCCCGGTGATGACCTTCACCGGCCCGACGATCACGGCCACGAACCCGGTCAGCGTGACGACGGCCGGACTGACCCCGGTCTCGTTCACCCTGACGGGCACGGGCTTCGCGCCCACCGGGCCCGTCACCGTGCGGTTCACGTCGTCCGACCCGATCTTCGGCGACGCGACGGACCTGTTCGCCGACGTCGTCGGCACCGTCGTCAACGCGACCACGATCACGGTCCAGACGCCGCTCGCCCGTGTCTGCACCCCGACCAACACCGCGACCGCGGCGGTCCGCGTCCTCTTCGCCAACGGGTCCTGCGCCGACTCGACGGGCGCGGTCGTCACCTTCAACGGGCCGACCGCCGCCAGCGTGACCGGCCTGCCGCCGATCCCGGCGCTCAACCCGGGCCCCGTGACGATCAACGGCACGAACTACCCGCCGGTCGGCACGCCGGTCGAGGTGGTGTTCACCGCCGTCACCGGGACGCCGTTCGCCACCGGCACGGACCGCGAGGCCCGCGTGGTCGGGTTCGTGAACCCGCTGGGCCAGATCACGGTGACCCCGCCGCTGGCCGACGTCTGCCCGCCGCTCCCGACGATCGCCGCGACGATCGCGCTGAACTTCGGGTCGAGCCGCTGCCTCACGACGGTCCCGGGCACGGTCACGTACCGCGCGCCGGTGTTCACGCCGCTCGCGGTCGTGACGCCCGCGAACCAGCCCACGTCGTTCAACATCACCGGCATCGACTTCCCCGTCGTGGGCACGGTGGTGACCGTCGGGTTCAGCGACAACGCGAACCCGGGCACCGCCTTCGACAACGCGTCCCAGAAGCGGACGACGGTCGCTGGCGTCGTGTCCGCCCTCAACACGATCACGGTCCCGAACCCGCCCCGCCCGGCCGCCTGCCCGACGGACGTCGTCTCGTCGGTGGACGTGACGTTCGGCAACTTCTCCTGCGACTACCCGGTCGGCGGCACGGTGACGTTCCTCGCGCCGACGATCACGTCGATCTCGGACCCGGTGATCGAGACCCTGACGCCGGCGAGCCTGGTCATCACGGGCACCAACTTCGGGCCCACGGGCGTGCAGGTCCTCGTCCGCTGGCAGTCGGCCGACCTGATCTTCGCCGACGGCAACCAGGCCGCGATCGACCTCCCCGGCACGGTGACGTCGAACACGACGATCGCCACGGTGGCGCCGCTCGCGCGCATCTGCCCGAACACGACGAGCACCGCCACGATCCGCGTCGTGTTCCCGCAGGGCTCGTGCGCCGACTCGCCGAACCCGTTCGTCACCTTCCCCGGCCCGACGTTCACGGCGAACACGCCCAGCGTCGCCGCGCTGAACCCGGGCTCGCTGGCGATCACCGGGACCAACTTCCCGCCGGTCGGCACGCCGGTCACGGTGCACCTCGTCGTCACGGGCACCCCGACCAACCCCCGCATCTTCGCGTCGGGCACCGATGTCGAGGCGTTCGCCTACGGCCTCGTGGGCCCCGCCAACGCCGTCACCGTCTCCCTGCCGACGGGCTCGCTCTGCCCGCCCGACGCCGCCGTGACCGTGGACGCGCGCGTCACGTTCGCGAGCGGGTCGTGCCCCGAGGCCACGGCCGCGACGCTCACCTACAACGCGCCGACGATCACCTCGATCGGCGCCGTGAACCGTGACGCGACCGAGCCGGCGAACCTGACGATCAACGGCACGAACTTCCCGCCGGTGAACACGCAGGTCGTCGTCCGCTTCACGGCGGGCGCCGCCTACCCGCAGCTCTTCGGCAACGCCGGCCTCACCCAGGCCGTCGTCGGCACGGTGACCGCGGCGACGTCGATCACGGTCCGGCCGCCCGCGGCCGCCGTCTGCGACCTGACGACCGCCACGGCGTCCCTCGACGTGAACTTCGGCAACGACCCGTGCTACTACGCGGTCCCCGGCTCGTTCACGTACCAGGGCCCGGCGATCACGACCGTCTCGCCGAACACGATCACGGCCCTCACGCCGGCCGCCGTCACGCTGACCGGCGTCCGCTTCGGCCCGACGGTGCCCGCGAACACGCAGGTCACCGTCCGCTGGACGTCGGCCGACCCGATCTTCGGCGACGGCACGCTGACCTCGGTGGACCTGCCCGGCACGATCGTGTCGAGCACCTCCATCACGACGACCGCCCCGATCGCCCGCGTCTGCGCGGGCGCCTCGAGCGACGCCTCGATCCGCGTGATCTTCCCGATGGGGGCCTGCGCCTCGACGGCCAGCGGCGCCGCGGGCGGCGGCGTGACGTTCGTGGGCCCGGTGGTCACCGCGCTCGCCGCGACGGTGGACGCGCTGAACCCCGGCTCGGTGAACATCGTCGGCACCAACTTCCCGCCGGTCGGCACGCCGATCTCGGTGACCCTCACCGCCCCCGCGGGCCAGCGGCCGTTCGCGTCGGGGACCGCCAACCAGGCGACGGTCGTGACCCAGGTGAGCCCCGCGAACACGATCGCCGTGGTGCTGCCCATCGGCGACGTCCCGCCGGTCTCGATGGTGATGAACGTCGGCCTCGACATCGGGAACAGCACGTGCCCGAGCGCGGCCGCCGGCACGATCACCTACCTCGCGCCGGTCGTGGCGAGCGTCGGCGCGCCGCTGCTCCGTGACGCGACGGCGCCCGCCGCGCTCAACGTGACGGGCACGAGTTTCCCCGCGGCCGGCGCGACGGCCGAGGTGCGGTTCACGTCGGCCCTGCCGATCTTCGGCAACACGTCGCAGACGCAGACCGTCGTCGGCACCGTCACGGGCGCCGGCACGCTGACGGTGACGCCGCCGGCCGCCGCGGTCTGCGAGCTGGCGACCGCCGACGCGACCCTCGAGGTGCGCTTCCTCGGCAACTCGCTCTTCTACGCCGTGCCCGGCACGGTGCGGTACCAGGCGCCGGCGGTCACGTCGATCGCGCCCGCGACGGTGACGGCCATGACGCCGCAGGCCCTGACGATCACCGGCGTCCGGTTCGGCCCCACGGCCGCGCCGACCACGCAGGTCACCGTCCGGTGGTCGTCCGCCGACCCGATCTTCGGCGACGGCACCCTCACGTCGGTCGACCTGCCCGGCACCATCACCGCGGCCACGACGATCACGACGACCTCGCCGCTCGCCCGCGTCTGCTCCGGCGCGACGTCGACGGCGACCTTCCGCCTGATCTTCGCGTCGGGCGCGTGCGCCGAGTCCGGCGCCACGACGGTCTCGTTCGTCGGCCCGAGCGTCGCGGCCGCCCTGGCGGCCAGCGTCAACGCGCAGGACCCCGGCACGGTCAACGTGACGCTCACCAACCCGCCCCCGACGGGCACGCCCATCGCCGTCACCCTGACGGCGGCCGGCGGCGCGCGCATCTTCGCGGCGGGGACCCAGAACCAGGCGCAGGTGACGGCGTCGGTCGGCGGCGGCGGCGTGATCTCGATCCCGCTCCCGATCGCCGACCTCTGCACGCCCGGCTCGAGCAACGTCGTGGCCGTCGGCCTCGACATCGGCAACTCGACCTGCCCCTCCACGTCCGCGGGCAACGTGACCTACAACGCCCCGACGTTCACGTCGATCGGCGCGGTCACGACCTCGGCGCGCGCGACGCCGGCGACGCTCGCGATCGCGGGCACCAACCTGCCCGCCGACGGCTCGACCGTCGAGGTCCGGTTCCTCGCCGCGGGCGGCGCGACGCCGTTCGCGAACGGGACGCAGGCCCAGGCCCAGGTGACGGGCGTGGTCAGCGGCGGCGGGACGACGATCTCCGTCGTGCCGCCCGTCGGGACGGTCTGCGGCGCCAATGTCGCGACGTCGGTCGAGGTGGTGCTGCGGAGCGGGCCGTGCGCGTACGCGGTGGGCGGCACGCTCACCTATCTCGCGCCGACGCTCGCGTCGCTCGCGCCGACGACGGTGGACGCGCTGGCGCCGGTCGGGATCACCCTGACGGGCACCAACCTGCCCCCGAACGCGACGGTCACCGTCCGGTTCGTCGCGACGACGGGCACGATCTTCGAGGCCGGCACGTCCGGCCAGGCGGAGACGACCGGCGTCGTGGACGCCGGCGGCACCACGGTCACGGTGGCGGACGTCCCGGGCGCGACCGCCTGCCAGGTCGCGCCGACGGTCACGGCGAACGTGACGGTGATCCTCGCCGACGGGTGCGTCGTCACCCCGACGACGAACACGATCACCTATACGCTGCCGACCATCACCACGCTCGCGCCGAACACGCTGCGCGCCCGGTTCACGAACGGCCTCGCCATCCTCTCGGGCACGAACTTCGGCGGCCTGCCGGTGAACACGCCGGTGCGCGTCCGCTGGTCGTCGAACGGGAACATCTTCGCCGACGGCACGTCGAGCATCTTCGAGACGACCGGGCTCACGCTCGGCGGCACGAACATCTCGACGGAGGTGCCCGACGCGACGATCTGCGGCGCCGCCTCGGTGCAGGCGTCGGTGCTCGTGTTCTTCCCCGACGGCACGTGCGCGGGCAACACGAACGTCCTGACGTACACCGCGCCGCAGGTGGCGGGTGCGGGCGTCACGGGCTTCCAGCCCCAGAACCTCGCCTACGAGGGCCAGACGCCGTTCACGTTCCTCGCCACGGCGGGCAACAACGACTTCAGCAACCTCGTCGGCCAGACCGTCCAGGTCGAGTTCTCGGTCGCGACGGGCACGCCCTTCCGCGGCGGGACGTCGGCCTTCGACGTCGTGCCGGGCACGGTCGCGAGCGTGACGACGGTCACCGGCTCCGCGCCGACGATCGTCGCCGCGGGCAACACGGTCCCGAACGTGAGCGTCCGCGTCCGCTTCGAGGACGGGACGTGCACGGACCTCGCCGACACGTCGTACTTCCGCGCGGACAACCTCCTCGCGGTCTCCGGCACCGGCGGGCTCACGCTGATCGCCACGTCGGCGGCCAACCCGTACGGGACCGCCGCCAACGCCGTCGTCGCCGGGACGCCCATCGCCGGCGCGGCCGCGCCCCCGGGCGGCGTGGTGCTCCTCCCGAGCGTCAACCGCGCGTACGCGGTCAACGGCGGGAACCTCCAGATCGTGGATCTCGGCGGCCCCGCGGCCACCGCGGCAGCCGGCGCGCCGACCCTCGGTGCGGCGTCGATCCTCGGCGCCATCACGCTGCCCGCCGCGGGCGGCGCGGTCACCGTGGACCGCGCGACGAACCGCGTGTTCGTCGGTGCCGGCGGCAACCTCGTCGTCGTGGACGGCCGCAGCGGCATCGTGCTGAAGACGATCGCCGTCGGGTTCGGGTACGCGGGCGGTCCGCTCGGCGTCGTCGACGGGCTGCGGACGGTCCTCGCGTCGGGCGGCGGCAACCTGATCCGCATCGACGCCGACGATCTCGTCGTGCTCGGCGCCGTGCCGGTGCCGAACTTCGGCGTCACCGCGCCCTGGACCGGCGGCTTCGCCGTGGACGCCGCGTCGGAGCGGGTGATCCTCACCTACAACGACCCGGTGCTCATCCTCCCCGACTACGTGCGCGCGGTGGACGCGACGGACCTCACGACGACGCTGTGGGCGTTGCCCCTCGCGCCGACGACGGACCCGACCGGGGCCATCGCCGTCGACGCGACGTCGAACCGCGTGGGCTTCTTCCAGGCCGGCGCGCTGTTCAACACCATCGGCCTCGTGACGCTCGACACCGGCGCGCCCCAGGCGCCGTCCGCGGTCCCCGCGGTCGGCGTGATCGTCGGCCCCGGCTCGACGAACGACCGCATGTACGCGACGAGCCCGGCCAACAACAACGTCACCGTGCTCACCCCGAGCAACGGCGGCGTGATCGTCGCGATCGGTGTCGCCGGCGCGGCCGACGCGTTCACCACGTCGCCGTAACGGCCCGCGGTCTTGGGTAGGATCCGCTCCGATGCCGCCCCCGCCCGCCTCTCCCCGTCCGCGCGTCGCCCCGGCGCTCCTTGCCGTCGTGCTCCTCGGCGGCGGAGGGTACGCCGCGTGGCGCTTCCTCGCGCCGCGCGGGGAGGTTCACGAGGAAGTCGTCGAGCCGACGGGGCCGGCCGTCGCCTCCGACCTCACGGGTCGGCAGACCCGCACCGTCGTCGACGTGGACCCGTTCGCCGCGCCGCCGCTGTCCGCGGAGGAGATCCGGGAGGGGCTCGCCGCGCGGCTCGTCGTGCGACGGCTCGACGTGCTCCGGCGGATCGTCGCGCGCGGCGCGGCGGACCGGGAGGCGCTCGACGCGGTGGAGGCGCTCACGCGCGACGCGGACCCCGCCGTCGCGCTGTTCGCGAAGGGCGCGGCGGCGCGCATCGCGGGCGACCGCCGGTACCTGCTCGAGCTTGCCCGCGCCGCCGCGGCCGCGCCC
>JAEUHO010000489.1 GCA_016795345.1 Planctomycetia bacterium
CACGCTGCGCTCCGCCAATCCCCTCCGGGGTAAGACCACCGACCGGAGAGCCGTGTGCGGGAGATCCGCCTGCACGGTTCGGAGGGAGGGGAGGCCGGGCAACCGGCCTCCCCTACCCCTATGGGTTGCCGTGACGTTCGATGCCGGTCTCCATCGCGCGATTGCTCCGGATTCGAACCTCGCGTAGAATGCACGCCAAGGCCAGATATCGTGCGTTCTTCGTAGGGGCGGGCCTTGCGCCCGCCCGCGCCGGACCCGGCCTCGTGGCCCGCGTTCCGTCCTTCACATCCCGATCGCTGGCGACGGCGTACCCCAGGTACCGCCGCACCGCGCTTTGCGCTGCGGGTCCCGGTGTTCAACGCGGACGCGCACCGGCCGCCAGCGCGTCCCGGGCGAGTTCCAGCACCGCGACCGCGTGCTCGCGGCTCACCGAGGGGAAGTCGTCCAGGAACGCCTCCAGGGAGGCTCCTCCCTCGAGGTACTCGAGGAGCGCGGCGAGCGGCACCCGGGTCCCCGCGAAGACGACCTGCCCGTGCAGGACGTCGGGGGACTTGGTGAGCAGGGCCGGCGGGAGGGGCATGGCGGTCGCCACGATGATACGTCGTGCGACGCGGGCCGCCGGTCACGCGGAATCCGCCGGCCGCCTCCCGGGCCCGGGGGACGAAGCGTCGTTCCGCCATGCTGGGACCGGCACCGAAGGGCGGAACCGGCGCGGGGTCGATCCGCCAAAGAACGACCGGCACGTATGGGCGGGCACGGGGGAGGGGTCAGGCGCCCTTCGACAGGGCCTCGACGGAGGCCGTGAGCGCGGTCGCCAGCGCGGCGACGGGGCCGTCGAGCGGCACGTCGGCCCGCCGCGACAACACGACCGACCAGCCCGGTAGGCGGCCGTCCTCGTAGGCCAGCTCGACGAACGTCCCGCGGTCGAGCTCCTCGCGCGCCGCGACCGCCGGGAGCACCGCGACGCCCGCGTCGGCCTTCAGCATCGCCTTCACCAGGTCCACCGGGCTCACCTCGATCCACCGCGGCGGCACGAACCCCTCGCCCCGCACGTCCTCGAGGAACCGCCGGTACGCCGGGCCCCACTGCCCGACGAGCAGCGGCGCCTCGCGCAGCCGCGCCGCCGTCATCTTCCGCGCCTTCGCCCACGGGCCCCCCGCGCGCGCCACGAGCACCAGCGGCCCCGTGCCCCGCGCGACGCGCGCGACCTGCGGGTGCAGCAGCGGCCCGCTCGACAGCGCGAGGTCCACGTCGTCGTCGAGCAGCAGCCCCAGCGCGTCCGGCGAGTGCGCCGACCGCACCTCCACCGCGACGCCCGGGTGCGCCTGCCGGAACGCCACGAGCGCCGGCGCCACGAGGTACGTCCCCGCCGTCACCGACGCCGCGAGCCGCACGCGCCCGCCCGCGCCGCTGCCCGCCGCCCGCGCGGCCGCGACGCCGCGCGCGAGCACCTGCCGAGCGCGCTGCGCGTGGGGGAGGAACGCGGTCCCCGCCTGCGTCAGCACGATCCCGCGCCCGCGCCGCGCCACGAGCGGCGCGCCGACCTCCTTCTCGAGCGCGCGCAGGCGCTCGCTCGCGGTGGGCTGCCCGATGCGGAGCGCGTCGGCCGCGCGCGTGACGCTGCGCAGCCGCGCGACCTCGAGGAACGTCAGGAGCTGGTCGTCGGTCATGCCGCGACGGTACGCGAGGCCCGCCCGCCGCGCGAGTCCATCGGCGATTCCGATGGTTCCGACCGTCCGGTCGGCGGTCCGTCGCCGCGCCGGCCGGCCCGTCCGGCGGGGACCGGCGCCCGGGCGCGCCGCGGCCGCGCCCCGTCCGCCGCGGCGGCCCCGCGGGGGGGCCACGGCGGGCCCTCGGGCGCTCGCGCCATCCCGCCGCGGGGCGCGGGTCGTTCCGTACACTGCGGGCCGCATGCTCCCCACCGACCCCGTCCGCCTCACCCCCGGCAAGCGCGTCCTCTTCCTGACGAAGGACCCCGAGAAGATCCGGGCCCAGCTGGCCGGGACGCTGAACCTGACCATGGCCGACGTGAAGGTCGAGGACCTCCTCGACGACGTCAACACCGACGCCATGACGCCCGCGTGGGTCTGCTTCCGCCACAAGCCCGAGGACCTCGCCCTCGACGCCTACGCCGGCCTGATCGTGGCCGGCAGACGCCTCTTCCCGACGCGCGCGCTGATGGACGGCAACTTCGAGGTGATCGTCTCGGGGTACCGCAAGGGCACGGGCTCGTCGCGCGAGACCGCGGTGCAGGCCGAGAAGTGGTCGGGCATCCGCATCGCCGTCGCCGCGTCGTTCGCGCCCATCCACGCGCGCAACAACGTCAACCAGGGCGTCCTGATGGCCGACCACGCGATCCTCGCGCGGCTCCAGCAGGGCGAGGCGGTCCCGCTCGCCGAGTTCACGAAGGGCTGGGACCCGGTCAGCCAGCTGATGATCCGCGCGGGCGGGCTCTTCCCGTTCGTGAAGGCCCTCCGCGCCGGCAAGGTCAAGCTGCCGCCCCGCGAGACGCCGGCCCGGCCCATGAACATCGCGGAGAAGATCTACGCGAGCCACCTCGAGGGCCCGGGCTCGAAGTTCGTCAAGCCCGGCGACTCCATCGTCGTGCGCGTGGACGGCGGCTACTCCCACGAGTTCACGACCGCGCAGGTGGACTACTTCCTCGCGCAGGAGTACGGCGAGGGTTACCGCGTCGCGAACCCGTCGAAGTTCGCCGTCTTCGAGGACCACCTCATCTACGCGACCGGCGTGCCGCGCATGGCGCCGTTCGCCGACCAGATCGAGACGCTGCGCCGCCTCCAACGCGAGTTCCAGCGCAAGACCGGCGTCCGCGACTACTCGGCCCGCGACGGCGTCTCGCCGGGCATCTGCCACCAGGTCGCGCGCGAGCAGTTCATCGAGCCCGGCGACCTCATCCTCGCGACCGACAGCCACACCTGCATGGGCGGCGGCAACAACGCGCTGGCCTACGGCGTCGGCGCCGCCGAGTACGCCGAGATCGTCCACTCGGGCCTCGCGTTCACCGAGGTCCCCGAGTCGATCCGCTTCGAGCTCGTCGGCCGCCTCGCGCCGGGCGTCATGGCGAAGGACGTGATCCTCCACATCCTCGCCACGTACGCGAAGCGCCAGGACACGCTCGACCGCGTCATGGAGTTCGGCGGGCCGGGCCTCGCGTCGCTCTCGATGGACGAGCGCGCCACCCTCGCGAACATGGCCACCGAGTGCGTCGCCAAGGCCGGCGTCGTCGAGGGCGACGAGCTCACCGTCGCGTGGATCGCCGAGCGCCGCAAGGACCTCACGAAGGACCAGCTCCGCGCGCGGCTCGTGAACCCCGACGCGGGCGCCACCTACGCCGGCGGCGTCCACCGCATCGACCTCGCGACGATCGTCCCCATGGTCGCGACGCCGGGCGACCCCGACCGCGGCATCCCGTCCGACCCGACGAACGGCGCGAACGTCGCCGACCTCCCCGACGTGAAGATCGACATCGCGTACGGCGGCTCGTGCACCGCGGGCAAGATCGACGACGTCGACGCCTACGCCGCCGTCTTCGCCGAGGCCGCCGCCGCGGGCCTCAAGGTCGCGCCGGGTGTGCGCTTCTTCCTGCAGTTCGGCTCCGAGGAGGTCGAGGCCTACGCCAAGGCCAAGGGCTACCTCGAGCTGTTCGAGAAGGTCGGCGCCGAGGTGATCCACCCCGGCTGCGGCGCGTGTATCGGCTGCGGGCCGGGCGTCAGCGACACCGAGGCGCAGGTGACCGTCTCGGCCATCAACCGCAACTTCAAGGGCCGTTCGGGCCCCGGGAAGCTCTACCTCGCTTCGCCGTCCACCGTCGCTGCGTCGGCCGTCGCCGGCCGGATCCGGGCCTACCGCCGGGGGATGTTCGCGCGGTCGTGACCTTCGACCCGGGGCCCGGCCCCGCGGGTCCCCTGCGATCGCGGGGTCGTGGGGGGGACGGACCGGTCGGTCGGTACGCGAGGCCCGGCGGCCGCCGGGCCTCGCGTACCGGTGCGTCCCGACCGGACCGCGTCGCTTCCGTCGGACGGCGGACCGGACGGTCGTCGATCGGGACGGCGCCTGTCCCCGGGGCGCCGATTCGGGTCTACGCTGTCCCCGGGGGGCCGCGTCGGGCCCCGATGGAGCCCGCTCGGTGGATGAACCCGGACAGTCGTCGGCCGCCTCGCGGGCGGGTGCGGCCTCCCCGGCGGACCGGTGGAGCGTGCTGGCGACGCTCGGTCGCGCCCGCGTGGGGGACGACGCGGCGCTCGACGAGGCGCAGACGATCCTCGCGTTCGTCGAGGCGCTGAACGCCGTCGAGGACCTCCAGACCCTGCTCGACCTGCTCGCCGAGGGCGTGGCCCGCACGGCCGGGTGGGACGTGGCGGTGCTGTCGGTGTACCTGCCGGACGGGGCGATCCTCGGCGGGTACCACCTGCCGGAGGAGGAGCGCGTCCGCTTCCGGTCGTCCATGGCGCGGACGCCGCTGGCGGCGCGGCTCGCCAACCGCGCGAAGATCCGCGACCTCGCGTTCCCCGGCACCGGGATCGCGTACGTCCCGCACACCGTGGACCTCTCGCGCAGCATCGCGTTCGCGAAGAGCCGGCCCAACGAGCGCGGGACGTGGCATCCCGAGGACCGCCTGTTCGTCCTGGTGCGGACCGGCACCGGCCAGGAGATCGGCGTCCTGTCGCTCGACGAGCCGCTCGACGGGATGGCGCCGGGCCCCGCGACCCTGGGCCCGCTGCGCGTCGTCGAGCGCCTGCTGGCGCTCGGCGCGGCGGTGCTGCAGGAGCGGGTGCTCGCGCGCGACCTCAAGCTGAAGGAGAAGGCCTACCGCGCCCTCGTGGACGGGGCGCCCGTGGGCATCTACCGGCGGGCGGGCAACGGCCGCATGTTGTCGGCGAACCCGCGGCTGGCGGAGATCTTCGGGTATCCGTCGGTGGACGAGCTCGTGGCCGACCCGGCGTTCGTCGAGCTGTGCGACCCGGCGGACCGCGCCGCGATCCTCGCCCGCCTCGAGGCCGGCCGCGAGGTGCGGGCCGTGGACATGCGCGCGCGCCGGCGCGACGGCACGCCGATCCGCCTGCGCATGGCCGTGCGCCGCGAGCCCGACGGCGAGATCCAGGGGATCGTCGAGGACGTGACCGACGGGCGGCGGCTCGAGGAGCACCTGCAGCGCGCCCAACGGCTGGAGGCCATCGGCACGCTGGCGTCGGGCGTCGCCCACGACTTCAACAACCTGCTCGCGGGCATCCTCGGCTACGCGTCGCTGCTCGAGCAGCGCCTCTCGACGGACCCGTCGCTCGGGCCCATGGCCCGCGGCATCCAGGAGGCGGCGCTCCGGGCCGCCGACCTCACGCGTGGGCTGCTCGGCGTCGCGCGGCCCGGCAACGCCGAGCCCCTGCACGCCGACGTCGCGGCCGTGCTCGCCGACGTCGCGCGGATCGCCCACGAGACGTTCGACCGCCGCATCACCACCACGGTGCGCGTGGACGCCGACCTGCCCGCCGCGCTCGTCGCCGCCAACGAGCTGCACCGCGCGATCCTCAACCTGGCGATCAACGCGCGCGACGCGATGCCCGAGGGCGGCGAGATCGCCCTGGTGGCCGAGGCCGACGCGGCCGGGCCGCGGACGCTGCCGCCGGACGCGACGGCGGCCGGGCCTTGGGTCCGGGTGGAGGTCCGCGACACCGGGGTCGGGATGACCCAGGCGATCCGCGCGCGGCTGTTCGAGCCGTTCTTCACGACGAAGCCGCGCGGAAAGGGGACCGGGTTGGGGCTGTACGGGGTCTACCAGTTCCTGCGCGCGTTCGGCGGCGCGGTCGAGGTGGACTCGAGGCCGGGCCTCGGGACGACGTTCCGGGTGTTCCTGCCGGCGGCCGCGGCCGCCGCCCCGGTGGCGCCGACGCGGCCGGCCGCCGAGCCGCCGGCCCCGCGGCCGGGGGACGGCGCGCCGGCGCGGATCCTCGTCGTGGAGGACGAGGACGCGGTCCGGAAGGTCGTGGGGACGCTCCTGCGCGCAGCGGGGCACGCCGTGAGCGAGGCGGCGGACGGCGAGGAGGCCGTGAAGCGGTTCA
>JAEUHO010000526.1 GCA_016795345.1 Planctomycetia bacterium
AGACCGACGACCTCTGGATCTTCGCCGACGTCGTCGAGCGGTTCACCGACCTGCGGCGCTGGACCGACGGCGCGCCCGAGCCGGTGCCCGCATCACGCACGCCCGCGCCGAAACACACGACCGAGTACTGGCAGGTCGGCCGCACCGGCCGCGCCATCACGCTCGACAACCACAAGGACTTCTGCCTCCTCGACGACGACTTCTGCACGGGCGCGATCGAGGTGACGGTCACGTTGACGCTCGGGAGGCTGCGCGTCCGCGCGCCCGACGGCACGTGGGGCCGGTCGAAGCAACCGTACGTCCTCGAGTTCCGCGACTACGGCGACGGGCGCGGGCTCGGCGCCGCGAACGCCTGCTTCACGCCGCTCGAGGACGAGCCCACGACGGTGTGGGCCTATCGGGTGCCGTGGTCGTCGCTGCCCGGCCGCATGACGCGGAGCACGTGGGAGGAACTTCGCGTACCGACGTGGACGCTCGTCGAGCGGCGCCCGTCCCGCCGTCCCACCGACGACGGCGTGCTCCCGGACGCGCCCGGCGCCACCGCCCCCGTCACGACGACCGACGACTGACGACTCCGCCCCTCGTCGCCGGTCGTTGATCACCGGAGGGTCGCGTCCGTCGGCCACCGGGCCTCGCGTGCCCCGGGGTCGCCGTCCGATCCGCCCATCAACGCCGGTCGATGATGGGCGGATGCCGATCGTGGTCGGGCCTACTTCGTCGGCGTTGGCGTCGGCGTCGGAGCGGGCGCCTCGTCGGGGCGGACGTCGGTCAGGGTGAGGGTGAGCGTGGTGCTCGTCGTGTCGCCGCGCCGACGGTCGGACGGCAACGCGGGCATCGGGATCGACACCGAGCCGCCGGGCGCGAGGGACGCGCGGAACGGCCGCGAGACCTCGCGCATCACGGGCAGCTCGACGTTCATCGGCGTGCCCACCCCGAAGTCCCAGGGCTTCGCGCGCATCGGCGTGTCGGGCGCCATGCGCAGGAACCGCCCCTCGACGACGTGGGCTCCGCCGGCCTCCGGGCGCACCGTCGCCTCGACGACGAGCCCGTACGGCAGCGACTGCACGATCGGGTCCACGAGCCACGCGCCGGGTCGCCCCGACACCTCCGCGCCCGCGATGTACGGCACCTGGTGCACGATCGAGATCGTCGCGGTCTGCCCCTCGAAGACGCGCACCGTCGGCGACTGGAGCTTCCGTTCCTGCCCGCCCTGCTGCGCGGTCCACACCGCCTCCAGCGTCGCGACGCGCGGCGCCGCGGGCGGCGTCGGCTCCGCCGTCACCCGCGTCCAGCCGCGCGCCACCGGCGCCGCCGCGCCCCGCGTCGCGCGCACGCGCACCGCGAGGTCGCTGTCGCCGAGCCGCTCCGTCGCCGCCATGCCCTCCGCGGGCACGGGCCACGCCGCCTCGAGCTGCCGCTGCAGCAGCGCCGGCAGCTCGACCGCCGCCCGCGCCCCGCGCGACGCGCCCCCGTCCGGCGCCGGGTCCACGCCGAACGACACCGCGAGCGCGAGGTGCACCTGCGGATCGCTCCCGCCGCCGCCCTCCCCGACGCTCGCCACGAGGCCGATCCCGTCGGCCCACGTCCGCACGACGGGCGCCAGCGGCCGCCCCGCGGCCCGCGCCGCGCCGGCCTCGAGCGCCTCGAGGTACGCGTGCCGCACGTGCCGCCACGCCGCGACGCTGCGGTTGTGCGGCACCTCGAGCGTGTACGCCGCGATCGGCGCCCCGCCGGCCCCGCGCACCACCTCCACGTCGAGCCGCACGACCGGCCCGCCCGTCGTCGCCAGCCGGTCGAGGGCGCGCTCCACGGCGTCGAACCGCCCGCTCGGCACGCACACCACCACCGTCGGCGGCGCGCCGTCCGGCGTCCCGCCGAGGCGCGCGAGCGCGAACCCGCCCTCGCTCCGCCCCTCGACGTCCCGCGCGATCCGCGCCGCGCGACGGCTCCACGACGACGCCGGCGCGGTGCCGTCGGGCCGGAGCGTCGTCGGCGGGGCGTCCGCCGCGAACGCCGGCGGCGGCGCCGCGTCGTCGCCGGGCGCGAGCGTCGTCGACACGTCGTAGACCCGCAGCACGTCCGGCGCCAGCGTCGCGAGCTCCGCGGGCGTCAGGCTCAAGAACCCGGCCTGCGACGCGTCCACGAGGCGG
>JAEUHO010000529.1 GCA_016795345.1 Planctomycetia bacterium
TCGCGAACCGGGCCAGGAACCCGGGGAGATCCGACGGGAGGGAGTCGTCACGGGGAAGGGGGGCCGGCATTGGGGCGGGACTCCAGTGAGTGCAAACAATACACTAACACGAAGTCCCCGGAGTCAAGCGGAGGCCCCTCAGGCCGGTTTGGTTCAGGCGCACCGGACGCAACGTCCCATGGAGAGTTGACCTCGACGTTGGATGGGGTTAGCAGCCGATGTCAGCTGCCGTCGGAAGGGGGTCAAGGGGAGGCGGCGTGTAACCGAGCGGACGCGCCCCGCCGCGAACTGGACGCGACCCACATCGGTAGCCTGACCCTCGGCCGAACCGGGGACGCCGGATGGACGACAGGTGCCCTCGGTAGGCACGCACCTCGCGCAGGACGTGAGGAACGCAGCAGCGAGCATCACGGCCAGTCCACGCATCGATGGAACGACTCCTCTCCCGTAGCGGGAGACCCCGAGCGCGACCCGAACGCCCGGGCTGACTCGCGCACGTGGAGCCGCGTACCGTAACCGGAACGCTCTCCCGATCAGACGAGGGGGCACGGGCGACCCTGTCCATCGAACCGAGCTCCCAGAGACCAGAGGGAATCGGCGGGCGCCGTCGTAACGGCCCCCCAGCAGCAACGGGCACGACGGCGCGCTCGTCGGGCGCCCCGTTGGGCGACCGGCTAGACTGCGGCCCCCGAAGGAGGGACACCATGGCGATCCGAACGGCAGGGAGTCTCGGCCTGTGCACCCTCGCGCTCGTCGCGGCGATGGCCACGCTCGCGCGGGCGGGGGACGGGCGATCCACGGACGAGCGCCTCGCGGCGCTCGAGGCACGCATCGCGGAGGTCGCGTCGACGCTCACCACGCAGAACGCGCGCATCGCTCGACTGGAACTCGCGCTGATGGAGGTCCGCACCGGATCCGGCGAGGCCACCGGCGCCAGCCAGGGTCCGGCGCCCGAGCGAACGGTGCCGCTGATGACGATCACCGAAGCCCATCGTGGCGCGGTGAAGGCGGTCTTCGACCGGCTGGACCTCCGGTTCGCACCCGGTCCGGCGAAGAAGGACGGGGTCGAGGCCGGATTGCCCGCGGACGTGCTCGCGGCCTGGGTCGACATCAGCAGCGCCTTCGACGACGGACGCCTCCCGAGCCGTTGGGGTGCGCCGTCCGAGGCGCAGCGGTCGCCGCTCCGCGACGCCGCGCGGACCCTCGTCGAGCGCATCTACGTCGCGACCCGCGACAACAAGTTCGACGAGGGAGGCCGCCGGCGGAACGCGTACATGGCGTTCGTGCTCTTCCGGAAGGCGGTGGAGCAGTTCGATCCCGCGCTCGCGCGCTTCAACTTCGACCTCGTGCTCGCCGCCTTCAAGTGAGGCGCGGCCCCGGGCCGTCGCCCGACCGCGCGGCCCGGACGCGACGACGAAACGCGCGACGACGGGCCTACGCCGCGCCGGGCTTGCCGTGGTCCTTGAGGACGAGGAACCAGAGGATCAGGCCCATGCCGAGCTCGATCGGGTACTGCAACCCGTCGTACTTGATGATCGCCATCTCGCCCGAGAGGAAGACCGTGAACTGCACGAAGTCCCACAGCCAGTGGGCGACCATGAGCGGGACGATGCTCTTCAGCCGGAGCATGAGCGGCGCGAACATCAGGCCCCACAGAAACGTGTAACCCATCTGCTCGATCGTGCCCTGCAGCGACTGGCCGCCGAAGTAGTTGATGGAATGGAGCAGCGAGAAGCCCACCGCGCTCACGAGCATCGCCAGGGCGACGCGACCGCGGCTCGCCCCCTCGCCGAGGAACGAGTGCAGGAGGATGCCGCGGAAGGCGAGCTCCTCGCCGATGCCGACCATGACGATCACGGCGCCGAAGTAGGCGAACCGCCCCCACTCCGGGGAGTTCGCCGGGAACGCCGACATCGCGCCGAGGGCGACGACCCACTTGTAGGCGAGCAGCGCGAGGAACGGCAGGAACCACACCAGCTGCCGCACCTGCAGCCGGCCGAACCCGACGTTCTTCCAACCGAACCACCGGACGACGAAGCCGACGTTGACCAGGTTGAGGACGATCAGGAACGGCCAGAACGCGTCCAGCATGTCGGCGTTGCCGTACTTGATCCCCTGCCGGGCGCTGTACGCCATGCCGATCGCGGCGATCGTGATGTAGACCACCGCGGCGACGACGCCCATGCGGGCCTTGCGGTCGGTGCGAACGGGCATGGACGACGCTCCCTCGCGCCGGTCGGGAGCGACCGGGGGGCGGATTCTGGCCGCCGCACGCCGCCACGGTCAACCGGATCTCTCCGCGACGGCGGCCGATCCGACCGCCGACACGCGCGGGGCCGCCACGGGGTCACGTGGTCGGCCCGCGAGCCGCGCGCGCCGAGCTCCACGCGCGCGGGCGATCCGCGGTCACCGCGCACGGGAGACCCCACGGACCGTTCGCCGGGCCCGGCCCCCTGGAACGGGCCGGGCCTCGCGGTCCCGCGCGGGCGGGTCGCATCGAAGGCGTCGCGGAAGCGGTCGCGTCGAAGGCGACGCGACCGGGAGGGTCAGCTCGCGCCCTTCGCGATGAACTTGACGCGCACCAGCTTGGCCTTGTGGCCACGCGACGCGAGGTGGACCTTCACCGTGGACCAGGTCCCCGAGCCCTCGGTGTGGTTGGCGAAGCGACCCTCGCGCCCCCGCTGCGGGAGCATGTGGATCTCCTTCGTCTCGCCGGACCCGTTGCCCAGCACGACCACCGGCGGCCCGCTGTGCTTCGGGTCGAACTCCAGCAGGACTTCGTCGATCGCGAGCGGCGAGAATGTCGCCTCGAACGCGACCGTGGGGGTGATCTCCTTGTTCGCCTCGATCTCGTGGATGTTGCGGCTCACCGGACGGTCCCTCCAGGGCGGCGCCAGCCACCCGTTCGTGCAACGCCATCGTGCCCCGGCGCCCCGGTCCCCGGCAACCGCAATCGGTGCCCGTCCCGGACGGCAACGGTCCCGAACCCGTCCGGTCCGGAAAAGCCTCCGACCCCGTCGGTGCCCGTCGGGATCATGGGGGGCTGTCCCACGGAGCGCGGCGCGACGCATGAAGATCCTCATCACGGGTGCGGGCGGCCAAGTCGGCACGGACCTCATCCCCCTCCTGCTCTCCCGCGGCCACCAGGTCGCCGCCCTCGACCTCGCCCCGGCCCCGGCGGCCACCCCGGCCGGCGTCCAGTGGATCCAGGGCGACGTCACCCGTCAGGAAGAGGTCTTCGACGCCGTGAAGGCGTCCAAGCCGGACTCGATCTTCCACCTCGCGGCGATCCTGTCGGCCACCGGCGAGCGGATCCCGTTCCGCGCCTACGCCGTGAACATGGAGGGGACGCGGTACGTCCTCGAGGCCGCCCGCGTCCTCGGGACGAAGCAGGTGATCTTCACGAGCACGATCGCGGCGTTCGGCCCGGGCCTCGAGAACCCGGTCGGCAACGACGTCTCGATGCGGCCGACGACGATGTACGGCGTCACGAAGGTCGCGGGCGAGCTGCTCGGCGAGTACTACGCGACGAAGTGGGGCCTCGACTTCCGCGGCGTGCGGTTCCCGGGCCTCATCTCGGCCGTGGAGCCGGGCGGCGGCACGAGCGACTACGTCAACTACATGTACTTCGACGGCGTGCGCAAGGGCGCCTACGAGGCGTTCGTGCGCGCCGACACGACGATCCCGCTGATGTACATGCCCGACGCGCTCCGCGCGCTCGTGGACCTCGCGGAGGCGCCCGCGAAGAAGCTCAAGCACCGCATGTTCAACATCGCGGCCATGAGCCCGCGCGCCGACGAGATCGCGGCCGCGGTCGCGCGGCGGATCCCGGGCGTGAAGATCACGTTCAAGCCCGACCCGCGCCGGCAGGCCATCGTCGACTCGTGGCCGCAGGCCCTCGACGACAAGGTCGCGGCCGCGGAGTGGGGCTGGAAGGCCGAGTGGGACCTCGAGCGGATGACCGACGACCTCCTCGCGAAGGTCCGCGCGATGTCCGGCGTGGCCGCCCCCCCGGCGGGCCCGGCCGCGAAGCCCGCCGCCGGTACCACCGCGAAGCCCGCCGCCGGTGCCACCGCGAAGCCCGCCGCCAAGGCCCCGGCGCCGAAGCCGGTCGCGGCCGCCAAGGGCGCGAAGAAGTAGCCGCACGGCGGGCGATCCGACGCAAGGGACCGGGGTTGGAGGCAAGCCTCCCCCCCGGTCGCGCATCCCCCCCCACGGCACCCGGCACCCGCCGGGCCGTGGAGGCGACGCGATGCGCACCCCGATTCGTTCCTTGGTCATCGGACTCGTCGGCGCGCTCCTCGTCGGCTGCGGAGCGGGCGGCTCGTCCAACCCGCCGATCGACGTCGTCTTCGCGTTGAGCACGGCCGGCGGGGCGGCGCGCCTCGTCGGCGGCGGCCTGCGCGGCGAGGGTCTCGTGCTCCTCGACGACGATGTCACGGGCGCGACCCGTTACGAGTGGAGCCCGGATCGCGCGCGCATCGCGTTCGTCGCCGAGGACGCCGCGGGCGACGACCGCATGTACGTGGTCGCGCTCGCCGACGGCATCGCCGTCCCGGTGACGCCGCCACCGACGCCGGGGACCTACGTCGGCTACCCGCTCTGGTCGCCCGACGGCACGAAGCTCGCCTTCGTCGCGAACCTGGTGGACGACCCCCTCGACACGGACGAGCTGTGGGTCTGGAACGGCGCCGGCCTCGCCGTCCAGGTCTCGGGCGACGAACACGTGATGACGACCGCGCGGCCCTTCTGGGCGCCCGACTCGACGAAGCTGGCCTACGGCGGCCAGGTCGCCGGCACGCAGCCGAACGGCGCGGTCTCGCTCTGGGTCGTGGGCGCCGACGGCGCCGGTCGCACGAAGGTGTCGGGCGCGCTCGTCGCCGGAGGCAGCGTGTCGTGGAACAGCCCGAACGGGGCGGACGGCGCGGGCATCTATGAGGTGTGGGCGCACGACAGCCAGCGCGTCGCCTTCCTCGCCGACAAGGACGTGGACGGCGTCGTGGACCTGTGGACCGTGAAGGCCGACGGCACCGGCCTCGTGAAGGTGCTCGCCGCGTCGGGCCCGAACACCGACGTCTACGCGTTCCAGTGGTCCCCGACGCAGCCGCAGCTCTTCGGCGTGCGCAGCGGCAGCGGCGCGCAACTCTGGGTGATGCCCGCCGCCGGCGGGGCCGCCGTCCCGGTCTCGAGCACCTCCGAGGCGCTCACGGCGTGGATCACCACGTGGAGCCCCGACGGCACCCGGATCGCGTACGTCGTGAACGGGACCGACGTCCACACGGTCGCGCCCGACGGCTCGGCGCCGCGCGCGCTCGCCATCGCCCCCGGGGACGGCGTCCCGCTCTTCGGGCTGCAGTGGGCGCCCGTGGGCGGCCGGCTCGCGTACGTCGCCGGCCTCGAGGACGTCATCGACCCCGACCACTTCCGCCTGTTCGCGATCCTCGACGCGCCGGGCGCCACGCCGGCGCTCCTCTCGCCGCAGGTCTCCGACACCGACGGCAACGTCGTGGACTCGGGGTGGCACTGGTCGCCCGACGGCACGCGCATCGCCTATCGCGCGCGCCCGGGCGCGACGGGCGCGCACGACCTGTTCCTGGTCGGCGCCGACGGCAACGGCCTCGAGCAGGTGACCGCGTTGCCCGGCGACGGCTGGGTGAGCGACATCGGTTGGGCGACCGACGGCTCGCGGTACGTCTGGGAGGAGGGCGACACGGACGACGGCACGTTCCGCATCCGGTCGTGTGACCCGACGGGCATGTCGGTCCGTACGATCCTCGACGACGACGTCGTCTCGCCGGCCGGCTGGGTGGACTGGCCGCTGATCCGCTGACGGCGCCGGCCCCGTCGCTACCGGCCTCACGAGACAAGCCAGGGTTCGGGACCGCGAGGCCCGCCGGCCGCCGGGCCTCGCGGTCCCGGAAGGGGCCGCGTCCCGGGAGGGGACCGAACACCGTCGTCCTCGATGCGGCCGACGCGAACCGAGGCACGCAACAGCGCGGGCGGGCGCAAGGCCCGCCCCTACGAATGCACGCCAGAGCCACGCTGCGTGCATCCTACGACACATTCTCCCTCCCGGCGATGAGCCCCCGTCCGGGTGGACGGGCGCGTCGAGCGACGCCGGAACCCGTAGGGCGCGGGCCTTGTGCCCGCCCGCGATCCACGAGGGCCGCCGGGCCTCGCGGTCCCGGGAGGAGGATCGCGTCGCGGGAGGGGACCGAACACCGTCGTCCGCGATGCGGCCGACGCGAACCGAGGCACGCAACGGCGCGGGCGGGCGCAAGGCCCGCCCCTACGAATGCACGCCAGAGCCACGCTGCGTGCATCCTACGACACATTCCCCCTCCCGACGATGGGCCCCGTCCGGGTGGACGGGCGCGTCGATCGACGCCGGAACCCGTAGGGCGCGGGCCTTGTGCCCGCCCGCGATCCACGAGGGCCACCGGGCCTCGCGGTCCCGGGAAGAGGATCGCGTCGCGGGAGGTCGTGTCCCGAGAGGTCGCGTCGCGGACGGTTACGCGTCGCGGACCAGCTGCACCGCGACGACCACGAGGAACGCCGCGAACGCGCGCTTGATCCAGACGACGGGCAGCGCGTCGGCGAGCCACGAGCCGAGCGTCGCGCCGACCACGCCGCCCACGGCGAGGAGCGCCGCCAGCTTGAAGTCGACCTGGCCGGACGGTGCCTTGCGGACGACGGCCCAGGCGGCGGTCGGGACGATGTAGGCGAGCGACGTCCCGACGGCGAGCCTCATGTCCACGCCCTTGAGCCAGAGCAGGGCGGGCACGACGATGACGCCCCCACCCACCCCGCAGACCGCGCCCAACACGCCGGCCGCGAGGCCCACCGCGAACAGGATCACGACGTCCATGGAGCCCTCCGCGCCCCGTTCTACCGGAGCGACGCCGTGAACGGCCCGTTCGTCGTGTTGTCGGGGGCGTGCGGCACCGAGCTCGAGCGGCGCGGGGCCGCGACGCCGCTCCCGTTGTGGTCGGCGGCGGCGTTGCTCGAGGCCCCGGACCTCGTGCGCGAGGTGCACCGCGACCACGTGCGGGCCGGGGCCGACGTCGTGACGGCGAACACGTTCCGCACGCTGCGGCGGACGCTCGCCCGGGCCGGGCTCGACCCGCGGGGGGCGCGGGCGCTCGTGCGGACGGCGGTGACGCTCGCCCGCGAGGGCGTGGCGTCCGCCGCACCGGGGCGGCGGGTCGTCGTCGCGGGGTCGGTCGCGCCGATCGAGGACTGCTTCCGGCCCGACCTCGTGCCCGACGACGCGACGCTGCGCGCCGAGCACGGGCAACGGGTCGGCGACCTCGTGGCCGCGGGGACCGACCTCGCGATGGTCGAGACGATGAACACGGTGCGCGAGGCCGTGGTCGCGCTCGGCGCGTGCGCGGCCGCGCGCCTGCCGGCCGCGGTCGCGTTCACGTGCGTCGCGGGCGGGCGCGTGCGCTCGGGCGAACCGCTGGCCGACGCGGTCGCGGCGGTGCGGCCCCTCCGGCCGCTCGCGATCCTC
>JAEUHO010000554.1 GCA_016795345.1 Planctomycetia bacterium
CCGCCGTCGCCGCCGGGGGGGCCGGGGGGGGGGCCACGGCCGGGGGCGCGACCGGCGGCGGCGTGGCCGCCGGCGCCGGCGACGGGCCGGTGGCGGCCGCCGCGGCCGGGGCCGCGGTCGCCGCGGGCGTCGCCCAGGGCGCGGGCACCGACGGCTTCGCGTTCGCGGGGACGGGCTTCGTCGAGGCGGGCGGGATCGGCGTGTAGGGCGGCGCCGTCAGGTCCGGGCGCATGGCCTGCCGCGAGAGGTCCTCGAAGCCGCGCCGGAACGAGCGGTACGTCGCGCCGAGCGTGCGCATCACGTCCGGCAGGCGCCCGCCGAACAGCAACAGCGCGACGATGCCGACGACGACCATCTCGCCGAAGCCGATCTCGAAGAACGCGAGCGGGGTCATCGCGCCGCCTCCGCGGACGGGGCGCCGACGTCGCGGGCGCCCGTCTTCACGTTGTACGAGAACCACCGGCCCCGCACCCACACGCGGGGCTTCGTGATGTACACGCCCTCGGGACCGTCGAGCCGGAGCTCCCACGTCGAGCGGTCGAACGTGAGGTTGCGCCCCGTGGCGACGATCGGCCCCTCGTCGCTCGGGATCTCGACGCGCGTGCCCGCGCCCGTGGCGACGAACTTCTCGGGGGCCGCGTCCGCGACGCCGAGCATCCCCTTCATGGTCAGCTCGATGCGCGGGCTCGCCAGCTTGACGGCGGGGCCGAACTCGCGCGCGCCCGCGTCGCGCGTGGAGCGCGCGAGGACGACCGGCGAGGCCTCGGTGCCCGTCAGGGTCACGACCGTGAGGCCGTCCTTGCCGGTGCTCCGCCGTTCGATCGTGAGCGCGCCCGCGTCGGCACGCAGCGCGACGCGCTCGAGGGGCGCGTCGCCGGGCGTCTTCGCCGGCGCGGGCCCGGCCGCCGGCGCGCCCGGGGCGACGAGGCCCTCGAACATCCCGCGCCCGTCGAGGCGGTGGTGGAACCGCGCGGAGACGGGCGGCGCGAACGTCGCCGACACCATGGACACGCCGTCGAGCAGGAACTCGACGGTGGGGGAGGCGATCCACTGCGGGAGCGTCTCGTCGGTCGCGGACAACGTCGCGCGCCGCTCGACGGTGCCCTCGAGGCGGCCACGGTGCCCGTCGCCCTCCGCGCGGAGCGTCAGGCGGGCGCCCTCGAATCGCTGCGACGAGCCGTCGGCCTGCGCGTCGCTCGCGGCCACGACCTGGCCGGTCGCGACGAAGGAACGCAACGACGCGAGGCCCGCGCCGACGCCCGCCAGCTCGACGTCCACGTCCTCGCAGGCGAGCGTCCAGCGCGTGGGCGCGCCGCCGAGGGGGCCGGCGGCGGGCGGGCCTTGCGTCCCGGAGCGAGGGGTCGCCGTCGCGCGGGCCTCCGGTCGGGCGGCCAGGGGGCGCGCCGTGGTGGCCCGGCGGCGCGCGAGCGTGACCGAGAGCGTGCCGGCCTCGAGGCGGTCGCCGGCCACGCCGTCCACGCGGTTCTCGAGCGACGCGCCGTCGCGCGCGGCGACCGTGACCGTCGACTCCGCCGCGGCGGTGCGGCCCGCGTGGATCTCGAGCGCCGACCCGCCGCGCAGGACCACGGTGCGTCGCGCCTTGCGCGGCGGCGCCGCGTCGTCGCGCGGGTCCGTCCAGACGGTGGCCTTCGTGCCGCCGCGCGTGAAGACGCGCGTCCCGTCGTCGCCGACGCGGAAGCCGACGACCGGCGCCTCCACGCCCTGGTCGCGACCCTTGGCGCCGGGATAGGCGAGGCGCGCGGGGGCGCCCCGCAGCTCGCCGCCGTCGGCCTCGGTGTAGGTGAGCGTCTGCGCGACGAAGGCGACGGGGACGTCGCCCGGCCGCGGCGCGAGCGCGCCGCGCACGCCGCCGGTGGCCTCCAGGCGGTCCGGCACCCACGTCTCCCGCGCGCGCTTCGGGCCGGCGGCGCCCGCCGCGACGGGTGCGCCGGGGGCGCGCGTGCGCGCGGACGCGGTCGTCGTCGTCTCGTCCACCTCGAGGTAGGCGTCGGGACCCGTGAGGACGAGGCGCCAGCCGTCGGGCTGGTCGAGGTCGTACGCCTTCATCTCGTGCGCGCGGCCCGATACGACGGGCCCGGAGATGCGCACGTCGTCGCCCGTGGCGAGGAACGCGACGGCGACGAGGTCGCCCGCGGGGCCGCGCGTGGGCGTGGGCGCGCCGGCGACGGTCGGCGCGCGGCGGACCGGCGCGGGCGCCTGACGGAGCAGGAGGCGCACGCGTTCGGCCGTCAGCCGCTGGCTGCCCTCCGCGGGCGGCACCGTGCCGTCGAGCTCGACGGCGCCGACGAGGTCGACGACGACGTCGCAGAGCCGTGCGTCGGCGGCCGTGACCGGCGGGCCGTAGGTGACGCCCTGGCGGCAGCGCGCGACGACCGTGCCGCGCGACCCGGACCCGCCCGGCAGCGTGAGCAGGCCCGCGTACGAGAGGACCGTGCGTCCCTCGAGGGTGGCGACGGCCCGCGCGGGGTCGTCGAAGCGGCCCGAGAGCCGGTCGGTCTCGATCGTCACGACCGCGCCGGGCGTGCCGTCGGCGGCGGGGCGTTCCTCGCCGCGCACGCGCACGTCGCCCTCGGCGACCATGGAGCGGAGGCGGTGCCGGCCCTTGGGCGGGGCCAGGAGGCCGGCGGCCTCGTCCTTCGGCGCGGGCTTCGCCGCGGGCGCCTTCGCGTCGTCGCGCGGGACGACGTCGAGCACGACGCGTCGGGCCGAGAGCGAGCTGCCGTCGGTGGCCTCGACGTGGACGTCGTCGGAGAGGACCACCTCGTAGGTCGGGCGCCCCGGCGCGACGTCGTGCCGCACGAGCACCACGGAGCCCTGGGTGCGGAGGAGGCGCGGCCGGAACGGGCCGGCGCCGAGGTCGAGGGCGGGCATGCGCCCGCGCTCGTCGGTGAGCTGCTCCGCGCGGAAGAGCACGTTGCGCAGCAGCTCGACGCGGCCCGACGCCTTGTCGAGGCGCAGGCCCGTCCCGCTCGCGGTGAAGCCGGGGCCCGTGGCGACGATCTCGGCGCCGCTCTCGATGGTGCCCGTGCCCTCGTCGATCACGAGGTCGGAGGTCTGCAGGTGCACGTCGTCGGGGACGACGTGGATGCGGACGTCCTTGGTCAGCTTCAGCACGAACCGCGCGGGCAGCGCCTTCTGGCCCTCCGCGATCGCGGTGACGCGCACGTTGGCCGAACCCTCCGCGGCGTCGATCTCGTACAGCACGAGGTCGCGACGGTTCGCGGGGTCGGCGAGGAGCGCGTCGACCTCGCGTCGCGTGAGGGTGGAGGGGTCGCGGTACCCCGTCACGTGGACGCGGTCCCAGCGGAACCACGGCACGCCCGCGCCCGGCGAGGGCTCGGCGGACGGCGCGTCCATCCGCAGCGAGAACTTCGTGTAGTAGGGGAGCGGCACCCGCTCGCGCGTGACGGGATCGACCCAGTCGTGCGGCTTGGTGATCGACGTGCTGAACGCGCCGAGGGGCTGCACCTCGACCCGCGGCGCGTTCTTGGGCTTCGAGTTCCCGAGCGGCAGCGTGTCGACGCGCACCGTCGTCGACGGGCCGGTGGCCGGCGGCGCGGGGTCCAGCGTGACGGCCGGGAGGTCGGGTTGCGCCGACTTCTTCCCGCCCACGCCGCCCGCCGCGAACACGAGGGCCGAGAGGCCCGCGGACGCGAGGACGAGGAACGCCGCGACGCGCTTCACGACAGGTTCCCCGCGCCCGCGAGGCAGCGGGCGAGCACCTCGTCCCAACGACCCTCGCGCCGCAGCAGGGCCTCGACGGCGTCGCGCACCGCGCCGCGGCCGCCGACGTTGCCGGCGACGAAGGCCGCCGCCTGCCGGACCTCGGGGGCCGCGTCGGCGGGGGCCGCGGCGAACCCGGCCTCGCGCATGGGCGGGACGTCCGAGAGGTCGTCGCCGACGTACGCGACGGCGTGCGCCGGGAGCCCGAGCCGCTCGCGGAGCCGACGCACCTCGCCGGCCTTGTCCTTGGCGCCCTGGACGACCTCGCGGATGCCCAGCTCGCGGGCGCGGCGCTCGACGATGTCGCTGCGCCGGCCCGTCACGATCGCCGGGACGATCCCCGCCAGGTGGAGGAGGTGGACGCCCATCCCGTCGCGCGCGTGGAACGACTTCCACTCGCCGCCGTCCGGGCCGTAGGTGAGCGTCCCGTCCGTGAGCGTGCCGTCCACGTCCATGACGAACAGGCGCACCCCGTCGGCGACGGGGGACGGCGGGACGGGCGGGGGAGTGGCCGGGGAGGGCATCGGGGGACCGGGGGCCGCGTAGCCCCTCGATTGTAGGTCGGTCGGCGGCGAGCGACCCGGGAAGGGCGCCCGATCGCCGGGGGGGGCCGGTACGCTACGGAGGCCGTGGACTGGACCGCCCTTCTCGTCTCCTACGGGGTCTTCCTCGCCGCGCTCTCGGTCCACGAGTGCGCGCACGCCGTCGTCGCGTACCGGCTCGGCGACGACACCGCCTACGCCCTCGGGCGGGTGACCCTCAACCCGGTCCCGCACATGGACCTCGTGGGCTCGGTCGCCCTGCCGCTCCTCTTCCTCTATCAACTGCCGAACTACATGCCCTTCGGATGGGCGAAGCCGGTCCCGTACCAGCCGTTCCGGCTCCGCAACCCCTTCCTGGGGTCCGCCCTCATCGCCTTCGCGGGCCCCGCGAGCAACTTCCTGCTCGCCCTGCTCGCGTCGGTCGCGCTCACGCTGACGGCGGGCTTCGGGGTCGGCGCGAGCCTCGGCCACGACATCCTCGTCAAGCTGGTGATGGTGAACGTGGTCCTCGGCCTCTTCAACCTCATCCCGCTCCCGCCCCTCGACGGCGGCACCATCGTCGGCGGGCTCCTCCCGCGCCGCGCGGCGGCCGCGTGGGGCCGCATGGACATGCTGGGGCCCGTGCTCCTGTTCGTCCTGCTCGCGACGGGCCACCTCGGGCGGCTCCTCTTCCCCGTGGTGGAGGTCGTGCTCCGCTTCGTCCTGGAACTCCCGCGAGGCCTCCGTGGCTGACCTCCGCATCGCCCTCGACGCCTTCGACGGCCCCCTCGACCTCCTGCTGCACCTCGTGCAGCAGGCCGAGGTCGACATCCAGGAGCTGCCGCTCGCGCAGATCGCCGACCAGTTCGTGCGCCACGTCGAGCAGGGCCTCTCGACCCTCGACGTGGACCGCGCCGGCGAGTTCCTCGTGATGGCGAGCCACCTCCTCGTCCTCAAGAGCCGCGCCCTGCTCCCGCGCGACGTCGAGGTCGACGAGGACGAGCTCGACCCGCGTCTCGACCTCGTGCGGCAGCTGCTCGCCTACAAGCGCTTCAAGGACGCCGCCGGCGGCCTCGACGCGCGCGCCCGCGCCCAGGAGGGCCGGTTCGGCGTCCGCGCGACGCCCGAGGACGCGCGGCCCGAGGACGCGCCCATCGAGGTCGACCTGTTCGCGCTCGTGGACGCGTTCCGCCGCCTCCTCAAGGAGACCGGCGACGACAGCGTCGTCGCCATGCCCCGCGAGCGGCTCCCGATCACGCACTTCGTCGGGATCATCTTCGAGCGCCTCGTCGCCGAGGGCGGGTCGATGTCGTTCCGGGCGCTGGTCGGCGCCAAGCCCGACCGCGGCTACGTGATCGGCGCGTTCCTCGCGCTCCTCGAGCTGGTGAAGCTCCGCAAGGTCCGCGTCGTGCAGGAGAGCGCCACGGGCGACATCGCGGTCAAGGTCCACGAGGAGGCCATGCAGCCCGAGGGCGCGGTCGACCGCGACCTCGCGGCGGCCCAGGCCCTCGAGGCGAGCGAGCCCAAGACGACGACCGGCCTGCGCGTGGTGTTCATGGGGTCGCCCGCGTTCGCGGTCCCGGCGCTCCGCTCGCTCTGCGGCGCGGGCATGGCGCCCGTGCTCGTCGTCACGCAGCCCGACCGCGAGGCCGGCCGCGGCAAGCGCCTCCGCGCGACCGCGGTGGCCCTGGCGGCCGACGAGCTCAACCTCGCCGTCCTCAAAACCGCCGACGTCAACGGCCGCGACGCCCGCGACGAGATCGGCTCCGCGACGCCCGACGTGATCGTCACCGCGGGCTTCGGGCAGAAGCTCGGCGGCACGCTCCTCTCGCTGCCGCCGCGCGGCTGCATCAACGTGCACGCGAGCCTCCTGCCGCTCTACCGCGGCGCGAGCCCCATCGCGGCCGCGATCCGCGACGGGCAACGCGCCACCGGCGTCACCCTCTTCCGCATGGACGAGCACCTCGACCGCGGCCCGGTGATCGCGTCCGTCGAGGTGCCCATCGGCCCCGACGACACCCTCGACGACGTCTCGGGCCGCATGGCCGAGGCCGGCGCCGACCTGCTCGTGCGCACGCTCCCGCGCTGGGCCGCCGGCGAGATCGACCCCGTCGAGCAGGACCACGCCCGCGCGACGTACGTGAAGAAGCTCATGAAGGAGGACGGCGTCATCGACTGGACGCGCTCCGCCGAGAAGGTGCGCGACCACATCCGCGCCATGGCGGAGTGGCCCGGCGCCACGACGCGCTGGATGTCGCCGAGCGGCCGCGAGCCGCTGCCGCTGGTCCTCCACCGCGCGATCGTGCTCGAGGGCGTCGCGCCGCCGGTCGCCGTCGGGCCCGGCTTCGTCATCGCGGCCGGCAAGGACGGCGTGGACGTCGCGTGTGCGACGGGGGTGTTGCGCGTCGTGCGCCTCCAGGCGCCCGGCGGCAAGCCGATGTCGGCGCGCGAGTTCCTGAAC